>DASRQW010000057.1 GCA_035696245.1 Longimicrobiaceae bacterium
CGCGAGCGTATTATAGATCCTATCCGCATGGCAAACGACTGTTTGCGCGTGCGTCTATCGTGCGCTGGCGCCATCCCCGGCGGATGTGTGGCGCCACGCATCCGCCTTCGCGCAAAAACGCATGTTCCCCGCCCGGTTGTCTCTAGCGGATCGGTGGCTCAGCCGCCGCGGCTGCATCACCAGAAACGACGAAGCCCCAGCATCTCAGGGGATGCCGGGGCTTCATCGTCGTGTCGTATCCGGCGTCACCGTCGTACGAATCTCGATCCGCGTCGAAGGCGCGGGACCGGGCCGCATCTACCGTGGCCGGCCGTTCATCTCCCGTCGTACCCGCTGTTCCACACCAAAGTCACGCGGGCGCGGCTATGCGGAGGCGGGGACGTCGGCGAGCATGGCCGCGTAGGTGGGGTAGATGCTGACGCCCTCCACCGGGCTCGCGCCGAAGTGTGCGGCGACCCCGGCCCCGCCCAGGGCGACGCGCGTCTCCGGCGGCGCGGCGGCGCGAAGGTCGCGCAGGAGCGCGGTCAGCTCGGCGGCGGGGCGGCCGAGGACGACCGAGGTGCAGAGCACGGCGGGGCGGCGCGCGGCGAGCACGGCGCGCAGGTCGCCCAAGGGCACGCTCACGCCCAGGTACACCAGCCGCCACCCGCGCGCGGCCAGGTGCAGCGCGGCGGCCATGAGCCCGAGCTCGTGCGGCTCGCCGGGTATGCCGGCGCACACCGCCTCCGGGCCGGTGGCGGCCAGGGCGTCCAGGCCCTCCATCATCCGCAGCATCTTCTCGCGCACGAACGCCGAGGCGAAGTGCTCCTGGGCCACGCTCGCCTTGCCGCGCTCCCACAGCGCGCCCAGGTCGCGCATGAGCGGCAGCAGCACGTCGTCCAGCTTGCGCATGGGCGAGACAAGCGACAGGCGGTCGTACGCGGCCACGGCGGCGGGCCGGTCCAGCGCCAGGAGGGCGGCGAAGAGCTGCTCGCGGCCGTGCGCGAGATCCAGGGCGCTGGCGGCGTCCACGGGAAAGAGCGCGGGCGACGAGCGGCGCACCGCCTCCACCGCCTCGCCCACCTTGAGGCCGCCGTCCACCAGCGCCTTGATGCGCGACAGCATGGACACGTCCTGCTCGGTGTACAGGCGGTAGCCCTTGGCGGTGCGGTCGGGCGCGATCAGGTGGTAGCGCCGCTCCCACGCGCGCAGGGTGGCGGGCGGGATGCCGGTGAGGCGCGCCACGCTCTGGATCCGGTACGTCATGCGCCCGGTCAGGTCCAGCGTGATGCTGGCAGGGCTAGCTCGCTTGGGCATGTGTCCCCGGGAGCCCGCGCAAGAGCGGCGTGGTGCTCCCCGTCATGGGTTCGCAGTGTGAGTCCCGACAGCTACGGCCTCGCAGCCAGGCGCGGCACATCGCGCCCGCGCCCCGTCAAGCGTCGTGGGGGCCCTGGGCGCACACGGCCGCTGTGCCACAGTCGATCGCCTTCTTCGCGGCACGTCACAGGCGGTGCGAGGTGTCGTGCAACTCCGCGACCACCTTGCAGTGTGGCGCTCCTCGCAACTTCGTCTGACATGCGGTTCAGCGCCAGTGCCGAAGGGCGCCTCTTCCGCCTTGCCGCGCGCCACGCCGCGGCGGAGGACGGTACATAAGTGGTGCACGGCATTCGGGAAGCCGGGAACGCGCTGGCAGGTCTGCCGCGCTCCCTTCGCCCACCTCGACGGCGAGGTGGCGCGGCTCTTCGGGAGCCGGTGGCGTCTACGCCTCCACTTCCCTGGCGCTCGACGCGCTGGCGTACACGATCCGGACCTCGGCCGCCCGACGTCTTGGCACTTCTGCATCGACATCGACGGGGGCTGGATGCGCAGCTGCACGACCGCGGCTCGCTGCCCCGTGGTGCGACGGGTCTGCCGGGAGCCGCACGCAGTCGTTCGGCGCCGTTCGCGTCCGCGCCGGATCGTCCCCGCTCTTGGTGCTTCCCTCCGTGATCGCGCCCCACCGCCGTCGTTCTGGCGGAAGCCAACGTTCTCCTCAACATCACCAACCCCGGTGCCCGGTCCGCATCACCGAACCCATTGCTTCTTCTTCGAGATAGCCTCCTGTTCGCCTGACCTGCTGGTCATCAGCCCAGAAGTATCTGAACGACGTATCCGACGATTGCGGCAGCCACTGTACTGAGCGACCAGAGGATCGCCTGTCGGCCCCCGCGTCGGCTGTCCGGACCGGGCGAGGGAAGGTACATCTCACTCAGTCGCTCGGGTTCATCCGCGTGACGATCAACCCGTACGGTGATTTTCCACGTCCGTCTACGTGAAGCCATCAGTGCCTCCAATCGCGTGATAAAAGGTACGGCCACAGTCCTGGCGATTCAGAACCGTGGCCGTGCGTTCAGCGACCGAAACACACCTTTATGGTCGGCTACCGGCGCCGAGGTGTCAACAGGTAAATGCCCGTTTAGCGTGCGCTCTAGATTTTTTTGAGCCTTAAGATGAGAATCCAAAATGTCGATGAGGGTTCCCTTCGTAGATACCGTTTGAGATACTCTCCGGTTTCGCTCGCCGGGTTTGAGAAATCTCTGACAAGGAGGGTTGGCGATCACTCGTTGTGCTCGGTGAGGAAGTGGATGTCGTTTTTGTCTTTGTTTCTTCTTGACGCTCCTGCGGTTGCGCGGCTACTCTCCGCCGCTTCGTTCCCCGTCCGCCGGAGCTCATGAGCGTGCCAGCATCTCCCGAATCGTCGTCCCGTCCGTCATCTCTCCCAACCGGCGCGCAGCCGCTGGCGGGCCTGCGCGTGCTGGACCTGAGCCGCGTACTGGCGGGGCCGCTGTGCACGATGATGCTGGGGGACCTGGGCGCGGACGTGATCAAGGTGGAGCGCCCCGGCACCGGTGACGACACCCGCCAGTGGGGTCCGCCGTGGTCCGAGGGCGATGCGGGGCGGGAGAGCGCGTACTACCTGTGCGTGAACCGCAACAAGCGCTCGGTGGCGGCGGACCTGAAGGACGAGGCGGGCCGCGCCCTTGTCCGCCGCCTCGCCCGCGACGCCGACGTGCTGGTGGAGAACTTCGCGCCGGGCATGCTGGACGCGTGGGGCCTGGGCTACGACGCGCTCTCGGCCGGGAACCCGCGCCTCGTGTTCTGCAGCATCACGGGCTACGGCAGCGACGGGCCGGACGCGGGGACGCCGGGCTACGACTTCGCGGTGCAGGCGCGGGCGGGGTGGATGTCGATCACCGGCGAGCCCGGCGGCGCGCCGATGAAGGCCGGCGTCGCTCTGGTGGACGTGCTCACCGGGCAGAACGCCGCCGTCGCCGTGCTGGCGGCGCTGCGGGAGCGCGACGGCAGCGGCGTGGGCCAGCGTGTGGAGGTGGCGCTCTTCGACAGCGCCCTCGCGGGGCTGATCAACGTCGCGCAGGCGGCGCTCGTAACCCAGGGCGAGCCGCGGCGCTGGGGGAACGCGCACGCGACCATCGTCCCGTACCAGGCGTTCGACGGGGCGGACCGGCCGTTCGCCGTCGCGGTCGGCAACGACGGCCAGTGGCGTCGCCTCTGCACGGCCATCGGCGCGGACGAGCTGGGGGATGATGCGCGGTTCGCAACCAACCCGCAGCGCGTGGAGGCCCGCGACACGCTCGTCCCTCTGCTCGCGAAGCGCTTCCAAGCCCGCACTGCTGCGGAGTGGCTGGCGCTGCTGGAGTCCGCGAACGTACCGTGCGCGCCGATCCAGTCCGTCCCCGAGGCGCTGGCCGACCCCGCCCTCACCGGGCGCAGCGGGCTGTGGGAGATGCATGGCCCCGCGTTCGGCACGGTGGATACGGTCCCGTCGCCCTTCCGCTTCTCCCGCACCCCCGCTGCGATGCGCCTCCCCGCGCCCGCCCTCGGCGAGCACACGGCGGATGTGGAGCGCGACGGCTGGAGTCCCCACCGCCCGTCCGAATCCGCCGCGGGAATCGCTCACGAGACGGGGGACGCGTGAGAGACCCTGCGGTCCGCCGTCCTCGCGGCATCGGTGTCAACCAACGCCTGCAGGTGCCGGTTCCGATCTCGGACCGCATACTGTCGGCATGCTCGTTCAGGGTCGTTGAGCGGCTCGCCGCGGCCTCTATCCGCAGATAGGTCGCGGCGCTAGCTGCCTTGACCTCGTCCGCGCGGAGCATCCGCGAGGTCGCGCTGTGTGACCTCGATCCACTTGAGTATCCGCTCGGCCGGGATCGCGCACCGCTCCAGCTGCCCCACGCGCAGGATCAGCTTCGGTATCGAGATCAGCCCCTCCGCCAGCAGCGTCCGCACGAAGTCCCTGTCCTTGTCGCGGAATGCCGCCAGCTTGCTGGCCGCCAGGTCGTGTGCCTCCAGGCAGCGGCCTTCGCTGCCGCGCGTCCTTTCATTGCTGACAACCACGACCCGCCGCTCCCATCCGCGCGGTAGCGCTGCCGCATCCAGCGTGAGCCCATGCACGTAGAAGCCGTGCGCCTGCTGGAATGCGGAATCCTCGCCCAGCGCCCCGTCGATCCGGTCCGCCACGTCGGGATCGTTCGAGCCGGGTGCGACGTCCGCCTCCATGGATTGCCGCAGCTCGCGCGAAGCGTCCGGGTACTGCCCCAGGATGGACTGCGAACCGAAGACGATCACCGCGCGCTCGCCGGCCACGTCGCAGGCGGCGCGAATCGCGTGCTCCAGCTGCTCGCGAGTCACAGGGCGATTTCCTTGCGCATCTCCGATCGCTCGGACCGGCTCAGGATCTGGACGAAGGGGTTGCTCTGGCGTAGTCGCTGGCCGCGTTCGCCCGGGTCCGAGAGCACGTGCTGGATGCGTGGCACCGACGCCCCGTGCAAGATATCCAGCCATTCTTGGAGCTCGTGCTCCTCGTGCGTGGAGACGGAGGGGAGGTGCGTCACCAGCCACTGCCTCGCACGTTTGAGCAGCGTGGGGTCGTGCTCCAAACGCTGGGCGATCCACACTGCGCGGTGCAGCGAAGCCATGTCGCGATTGCGGTGCGTCCGGGGGCCGGATGCACGAGCCGGCGAGACGGCAAGGCCGGCGGGGCTCTGCCCGTAGACCAGCGTCGCCTGCTTCCACCGTTCGGCTAGCTCGGCTTCGGCTGTTTCCACGTCGGCTTCTGTCACCACGTTCAGCTCGATCGTCACGTCCAGCTCGTCTTGCGTCTCACGCAGCGGCTGGCGCAGCTGCTCCCGTGTGACGGGAACGTCGCGTGCACCAACCAGCACAGTGAGTATCGCTGGCGCCGCCGGGCCTTCGATTGGCTCCAGCCATGCAGATCGTGGGGCCGGGCTGACGCCAGCCACGGCACTCCGGAGCGTGTCGATCACGGTTTCGGCGTAGCCGCGCTCCACGAAGAACAGCATACGGAGATGGAGAGTGAACGGGTGCCGCGGACGCATCTGGACGGACTGTCGCGCGCCAGTGCCCACGAACTCCACCACGCTGGCCCTGTGCAGCTTCGCCGTCGCGGACCCGACCCCTGGCAGGCTTAGCCCGGTCCGTCTGGCGATCTCTGCGCGGCTGAGCGGCGCGTCGGCCAAGCAGAGCTCGCGCACGATGCGCACCGACGCCTCGGACCCGAACACCGTATCCAGCACGGTGGAGAACGGGCTCCCAACGCGCTCCCGACGTTTCATGGCGAACTCCAAATATAAGATTCAACTTACAATATTTACTGATGCTTACTTTGGCAATCTATTTGTGCGGTTAGTGGGTGCGCTCCACGCCCTCGGCTGGATTCGGCAGGCAAGTCCAACGTGGTTGCAGAAGCCGGTAGCTCGATCGGCTTGGTAAAAAGCACGATGGGCCGGCTCAATCGCGAGCCGGCCCATCGTGCCTACTGCCGTACATCTACCGGGAACGCCGGGGCGGTCACTCGCGCGGCGGGTCGCCCCACTGGTAGGGGAGCTGGTTCATTAGGAAGCGGACGACGCCGTCCAGCTTGGAGGTGCGGAGCTGGTCGGTGCGCGCCGTGACGATGGTGGCCTGGCCGTGGCGGTGCGCCTCCAGCGTCACCGTGCCCTCGCCGCCGGCATAGGTCACGTGGTGGCGCGACTCGTCCGTGAGGCCCATCTCGGCCTTGCCGGGGAAGATCTCGGCCGCCTTCTGGAAGACCTCGCGGGTCGGGAGGACGGTGCTGCGCTCGTAGTCTGACATGTCCCGGTCGTTGCGAATGCTCAGGAAGGGTCCGGCGCTGCGCCCGGCCCGTTGTGTTCGTCGTCTTCGGCCTGCGCGAGCGCCGTTCGGAGCGCGTGCAGCGGCTGCGCACCCAGCAGCATCCGCGCCGCCGCGCCGGAGCCGACGACCAGCGCGGGGACGGCGCCGATGCCCAGCCGCCGTGCCTCGGCCTCGTCCGCCTCCACCTCCGCGGTGAAGGTGTCGACGTCGAGCACGACCTTCGTCTCCGTGGCGTCCAGCCCCAGCGCAGTGCCCAGCGCCACCAGCACGTCGATGCGCCCCACGTCGCGCCCGCCGCCGAAATGCGCCCGGTAGATCGCCTCGCGCATCTGCCGCCCCACGCCGCGCGAGGCCGCGAACCGGGCCGCCTCGTGCGCCTTGCGGGTGCGCGCGGGAGGCGACGGGATGCCCATCTCCAGCCCGAGCTCTTGCGCGAGCGGACGGAGCGCGGCTGGCCAGCCATCGCCGCCGGCGAGCGGGAGGCGCGCCGGGGCGGGGAAGAGCTCGAAGGCGCGGTAGTTCACCCGCGCCGCGCCCTCGTCTTCCAGGCGCCACAGGGCCGCCTCGGTGACGTACGAGAAAGGGCAGGTGAAGTCCGAGAACACCGTGACCGCCGCTGCCGCCATCCGCCGCCGTTCCGGAAGGAGCCCATCCGCTGGAGCGCGCCCAATCTGGAACCGCGCCCCCGGCGCCGCAAGCCCGCGGGCGCGCACCCCGTCTCCGGCACGCACGAAGGGCCGCCCTACCACGGACGGCCCGTCGCGTGCTCCGGCATTGCGGCGCTACTGCGAGGAGGAGACTACCACGATGGCGCCCTGCGTGTTGCCGCTGCCGAAGCGCAGGGTCGCGGCCTGGACGTCCAGCCGCTCCACGTACTCCACGCCGTTCGCGTCGATGTTGTGCAGCGCGCTGGGGCCACCCTGCGGGCTGTTGTTGAGGTAGACCCGGATGGGCGTGACGGTGACGCCGGATTCGCGGACGGCGCTGCGGAGCCACGCCGGCCGCAGCGTCTCGATCACGTCGTACAGATCGCTCTTCGAGGTGGCGCGAATCTCTTCGCGCGTGAGGCGGCGCGAGTTGCGGCGCGGCGCGGAGGTCGCGTGCGCAGCGGCGGAATCCGCAGGGCTGGCCGTCCGGGCCGCGCCGGTGGCCGAGGTCGCGCAGGCCGCACCCGCGCCGGAGAGCAAGAGGATCGTCAACGCGGGAAGGGTTGCGTGTCTCATGAAAGAACGGGGGTACGGGTAGTGGATGGCGGTTCCGCGAGTGCGTCGTTCGGCACCGCGACCTCGGATGAGGCGTGAAGGTAACGAGTTCGCCGCGGCGCGACAGGGTTGGGCCGCATAAGTGTATTCGTCCCGGTCGCCTACCGGTAGCTGACGACCACGGCGCCCATCTCGTGCCGCGGGCCGTAGCGCAGCGTGGCCGCCTCGCCGTCCAGCAGCTCCATCCGCCCCACGCGCGCGGGGTCGAGGCCGTGCAGCCCGCTCACGTCGCCTTGGAGCGCGCCGTTCACGTAGAGCGGCACCGCCGCCACCTTGGCCGGGTCCGCCACGCCGTCCGTCTGCAGCCATCCGCCGCGCGACCGCACGACCATGTCGAAAAGGTCCCGATGCTGCTTGCTGATCCAATCGCCGCCGTAGATGAAGCGGTCCCGGTTGTGGCCCGCCCGCGCGGCGCCCGCGCTGGCCGAGAGCGACTGGCTGTGCGTAGCCGCGGCGCAGCCTGCCGTGGACGCGAGAACGGCAAGCGAGAGCACGCGGGCGAAGGAGCTTCTCATGCAGCCTCCGGAGGATGGAGATCGGGGCGGTGCCGCCGGGCATCGGTGCGCGGCTCTGTTCGAGGCGTGAGCGGCTCCGGAACGATACACGTGCCGGGGACCGCGGAGCAAGCGATCCGTGCGGAAAAGGCGGGAATGGGCGGATGGCCGGTCCGCACATCCACCGGCGGCCTTCCGAAAAGTGCCGTGCCGCGGCTCAGCGCGCCGGAGCGAAGCACTCGTGCGGGACGTCCAGCGGCTGGAAGTCGCCCGCCAGGCGGAAATGCCACCACTCCTGCTCGTACGGAGCGAAGCCCTGGGCCTGCATGGCGCGGGCGAGGCGCATGCGGTTCTCCAGCACCTGGCCGGTCGCGTTCGCGGGGTGTGCCGCGGGCGAGAAGGTGTCGAACTTGGTGCCCATCTCCAGCTCGCGCCCGTTCGCGAGGCGCACGAGCGTGAGGTCCACCGTGCCGCCCAGGTTATGGCCGCTCTGCCGGGCCACGTAGCCCTGGTCCAGGACCCACTGCCGGTGCGTGCGCTCCGCCCAGTCCACCATCGCCAGGGTCGCGCGGACGGGGCGGTAGGCGTCGAACACCTTCAGCCCGAGGCCTTCGGCGCGCAGCCCGGCCTGTACGCGCGCCAGCGCCGCGGCGGCCTGCGGGCGCAGCAGCGGGCGCGCGTGCTCGTAGCCCGGCAGCCTGTGCCCGGTGAAGTTGTGCCGCGTCGCGTAGCGGATGTCCACGCGGATTGTGGGATCCAGCGAGCGCACGTCCACCAGCAGTCCCGGCGCGCTTGACGGGCACGGGTCCGGCGCGGGCGAGGCCGTTCGCGGGTGCGCGCATGCGGCGAGCAGCGCGAGCAGGATCGAGGAGATCGGCTTGGGCATTGGTCGATTTGGGGGAGGGCCCCTCACCCGGCTCGCGGGGCTCGCCTGCCCTCCCCCGCAAGCGGGGGAAGGCACGGCGGTTAGCGCACGTCCAGGCTTGGTGTGGGTCGAGACGGCTCGTCGCTGCTGCCGCGGTGGCAACTCGCGCTGCGCGCTGCAGGAGGTTGGGTGGAGCCGGGATCGTCGGCAGGAGCAGGCCAACCCCAATCAACAGCTGGGTTTGTAGGGGTGCGATTCATCGCATCCGGGATCTTCCGAAAGCGATCAGGTCCCGGCTCCGCACCTCATCTCCCGCTCGCAGTCGTTCATCCGCATGGGCGGACATTGCGCTTCCATTGCCGGGTTTGCAACCGCCACGCTCAGCGAGGCTTGCCGCTCTCCGGCGGCATCTTCCGCATCTTCAGAACTCGTATCGCCCGCCGTCTTCTCCGAACTCGGTGTCGGCGAAGATGCCGAGAGCGGGGGAGAGGTCCGGCAGCTCGTCCGGAAGGTGAACGAGGACGAGGCGGTCCACGCGCGCCTCGTGGGCCACGCGCGCCGCATCTTCGGCAGAGGTGTGGCCCTTCACGCCGCCGGAGGCCTCGTGCACCAGCACCGTGGCGCCGCGGGCGAGGCGCGAGATGGCGTCCGACCGCTCGGTGTCGCAGGAGTAGGCGACCGAGCCGCCGCCCGCGCGGTCCTCCACACGCACCCCGATCACGGGCACTGAGTGCGTTCCGGGCGCCGCGGTCACGCGCCAGCGCTCCGTCTCCAGCACGGGCGCGCCCTGCTCCTGCGCCACGGTGTGCCACTCCAGCGGCGGCTTCTGCTTCCAGCCGCCGCACGGGTACGCGTCGATCAGCCGCTTCGCCTGGGCAAGCGCGGGCTCGATCCCGTAGATGGGCAGCGGGCGCTCGCGGCCGGCCAGCCACACCTTCTCCAGCAGCAGCGGCAGCCCGTTCACATGGTCCGGATGCTCGTGGGTCACGATCAGCGCGTCCACCGTCTCCGGGTCGATGCCGCACGCCAGCAGCCGGTGCACCACGTCGCCGCCGCAGTCCACCACGAGCGTGGAGCCGCCGTGCGTGAATGCGAGCATCACCGTGGTGCGTCCGGGGCCGGTGACCACCCCGCCGGTGCCGAGAAGGTGCAGCGTGGGCATGCGTCGCTCCGGAACGGGTGCGGGCGTGGCGGGACGTGCATTCTGCCGCCGGGGCAGGGCCGCCGCAAGCCGGGCGCCACTCGCCCCGCCGGAACGCGAATTGCCCATGCAGCGCCGCGTCCGGCGGGTTTTCAGCGAAACGACACCGAGGGAGGGGACCACATGTCCGCGGCTAAGAAGACGAAGGACCACGACGAGATCCGCCGCTGGGTCGAGGACCGCGGCGGCATCCCCACCATCGTGGACGGCACGGGCGGCCTGCTCCGCATCGACTTCGTGGAGGGCAAGGGCAGCGGCGGGCGCGAGGAGAACCTGGAAGAGACCTCGTGGGACGAGTGGTTCCGCATCTTCGACGACCGCGACCTCACCTTCCTCTTCACCCCCGAGGGCGAGAGCCGCTTCAACAAGCTCATCCGCGGCGACGAGGACGACGACTCGTAACGGCCAGGCGTGCGGGAGATGCGGGGCGGCGCATCCGTCCCGGCCCCCGCGCCGTCACGAGGTGATGAGATGCACGGCCCTCCGGCGAAGCCATCACGGAGGGACGTGTTGCGTCATCCGCGCACCGGCCGTCAACCTAGTAGCCGTTCGTCACGCACGCTTGACGACCAAAGATGTTTGTCCTATGGTTCGGAGAGCACCCACGGGAGCAGACGTTCCCCGCCGCGCATCTGGTAGATGCGGACCGGGCCACACCTGTCGCTGCGTTCCTTTGGGGCGTTCACGTCAACTCCGCGCACGTTGCGGAACCTGTTCGAACCGCTGCCGGGATCGAATCAGATGCATCGCAAGCCATTCTTCCGTCTCGCCGCCGCCGCTGCCCTGCTCGCCGGCCTCGCCGCCTGCGACTCACCCACCGCGAACTCCGCCGTGGCGGACGGGCACCAGGGCCAGCCGCGCTTGACGCTGCCGCTCGCGGCGCTCAGCGTGACCAACTCGGGCGGCACGCCGCTGCTGAGCTGGAGCCCCGTGACCGGCGCCACCAGCTACACCGTGCGGCTCATCAACTACCGAACGTTGAACGGCGCGTACCAGCGGCGCTTCTTCACCACCTTCGGCAACCAGACCACCACGTCGTACCTGGACTCGGCGCACACGTACACCGGCGTGTACCAGTGCCCGGGAGACGAGGGCCCGGACGGCAACTTCTACGGCTTCTGGCTCGAGTACCAGGTCGTCGCGCTGTCCGCCACCGACTCCAGCAGCGCGCGCATCTACGCCCCCATCGCCGAGTGCTGAGCCGGGCGTAAAGCTCCGCTCTCGCGCTTCGGCCGGCGAAGAGAGACAGCCCTCCTCGCGGATGATCGCGGGGAGGGCTGTTCTGCATCCACCGGCTCCGCACGTGGCGGAGAGGACGTCAGCGGTCTTCGTCGGGCTCCTGGGGCTTGTTGCAGGGGTGGTCCGGGTTGGCCTTGGCGCCCGCGAAGTCGGCGTCGTACTTGGCGATCACGTTGTCGGCCAGGCTGCCCGGCTGCGCCGTGCCGAAGCTGAACTTGGCGGCCCTGTTCACCCACGCCAGCGAATCGTCCCTCGACTTCGCGTACGCGGCCGAGTCCATGAGCGACAGGCCGGCGGAGCGCGCGGTGGCGTACTGGTCGTAGGCCACGGCGAACTGGCGCGCGGACTGCGCGAAGCCGGCCGTGCCGCCGCCCGCGTTGGCCATGATCGTGTCCAGCGACGCCGCGCGGTTGCGGGCCTGGATCAGGAGCTCGGTGGCGATGCACGCGTCGCGGCGCGCCTCCTTGCGGGAAGCTTCGCGCGCCTTGGTGTCGCAGCCGGAGAGCAGCGCGGCGGCCGCCAGCGCGGCGGCGGCGAGGGTTTGCCTGGAGATGCGCATCGGGGCGTTTGTGGGGTTGGGGGATGGGCGGAGGCCGCTCA
>DASRQW010000058.1 GCA_035696245.1 Longimicrobiaceae bacterium
ATTCCCCAGCCGCCGAGCAGGCAGACCGTCTGCGCGACCGTGGCGGCGCGGGCGAGGCGCAAGCGGCGGCGAAGCAGCGCCCAGCCGGAGAGGAGCGCCGCGATGATGCCCGATGCGACTACGGGCGCGGCGCCGGGGCTCAGCAGGCCTTGCCACAGGTGCGGGGCGCGGGCGTGGAGAAGCGGAAGGACGAGGATCGAAAGTCCCACCGTGGCCGTGCCCGCCCACAGCGCGCGGCGGCGGAAGTCCTCGCGCAGCTCGCCCGCCGTCTCGTTCGCCAGGTACACGGCGGCCAGGTACGCGCACACGGCGAGCGCGAAGGCGCCCATCGAAAGCGACAGCGGGGCCAGCCACGGTGGCGTTCCGGAGATGAGCACATCCTCGCACGACACGCGGAAGCCGCCGGCGGAGACGGCGCCCAGGCACATCCCCAGCAGCACCGGCGTGATCACGCTCGCCGCGCCGAACACCGCACCCCATCTCCGCCCCGTCCGCCCCACGCCCGCACCCCGCGCGCTCTGCGGCGAGTAGGCGCGGAAGACGAACGCGGCGCCGCGCAGGATGATGCCCAGCAGCACCAGGTGGAACGGGACGAAGAGGCCCACGCCCAGCGCGGCGTACGCCGCCGGGAAGCCCGCGAAGAGCAGCACCACCACGAAGATGAGCCAGACATGGTTCGCCTCCCACACCGGCCCCATCGCGTGGGCGATGGCGTCACGCTGCGCGTCCCGGCGCGGCCCGCGCGCGAACGCGTCCCACACGCCCGCGCCGAAGTCAGCGCCCGCCAGCACCGCATACGCGATCAGCGCCGCCAGCGCGACGCCCGCCACCGCCGTCTCAGCCGACACCCGCCACCTCCGGCGTCTGCGTCACATCCACCGTCTCGTCCGAAGCTGGGGCGCCCGTGGCGAGGCGGCGCAGGAGCAGCGCCAGCGCGATGCCCAGCGCGAGGTAGAGCACGGAGAAGCCGAAGAGCGTCGCGGGCACCTCGCCCACCGGCGTCACGCCATCCGCCGTGCGCATGACGCCGTAGACCACCCACGGCTGGCGGCCCACCTCGGTGACGATCCAGCCCGCCTCGAGCGCGAGGAAGCCCAGCGGCGACGCGGCGAGCAGCGCCCACAGCAGAAGCCGCGCATCTTCCCGCTTCCTCCATCTGGCGATCCAGAAGATCATCCCGAGGGCCGCCAGCGCCGTCCCGCAGCCCACCATCACCTGGAACGCGAGGTGGGAGATGAGCACGTTCGGGCGCTCGTCGCGCGGAAAGGCGTCGAGGCCGCGCACCGTCGCGTCCGCATCTCCCGTCGCCAGGAAGCTGAGGCCGCGGGGGATGCGGATCGCCCAGCGCACGGTGTCGTTCGCCGCGTCGGGGATGCCGCCGATGAGCAGCGGCACGCGCGCCCCGGTGCGGAAGTGCGCCTCCATGGCGGCCAGCTTCGCGGGCTGCCAGCGCGCCACGTTCTTCGCGCTGATGTCGCCGCTCAGCGGCTGGAGCACGCCGGTGACCGCCGCTACGGCGAGCGCGATGCCTAAGCCCGAGCGGTGGTACGCGTCCCGCCGCCCACGCAGCATGCCGAGCGCGTACACGCCGCCCGCCGCGAAGCCGGTCGCCACGTAGCACGACACCGTGGAGTGGAGCGACATCTGGAACCAAGCGGGGCTCAGGAAGGGCGCGAACGGGCTCACGCCCACCGCCTGCCCGTCCACCACCCCGCGGAAGCCGGCCGGCGTCTGCATCCACGCGTTCGCGGCGACCACGAGGATGCCGGATGCCATGCCGCTCGCCGCGACGGCCACGCCGGACAGCCAGTGCGCGCGCGGGCTCAGCTTCTCCCAGCCGTACAGGTACAGGCCCAGGAAGATGGCTTCCAGGAAGAACGCGTAGCCCTCCAGCGCGAATGCCGGACCGACGATGCCGCCCGCGAAGCGCATGAAGCGCGGCCAAAGCAGCCCCAGCTCGAACGACAGCGCCGTGCCGGAGACGGCGCCCACGGCGAAGGTGAGCGCCGTCGCCTTGGCCCACTTGCGCGCCAGGTCGCGGTAGTGCGGGCGGCCGGTGCGCAGCCACAGCCCCTCGGCGATGGCCATCATCAGCGGCATCCCTATGCCCAGCGCCGCGAACACCATGTGGAACGCGAGCGACACCTCCATCTGCGTGCGCGCCGCGGTCAGCGTGTCCATCTGCCACGTGCTCCCGTTGGGGTGGCCCTGCACGCCCGCAATCTATGGAAGCGTTCGGTAGATGCGGTAAGGAAATCTCCGCGACGCATCGTCCGGCACGCGCTGAACTTCCAGTAGGCACGACGGCGTCCGTCCACGTCCAGATTGCCCGCGAATGCCGCCGGCCGGATTCGTGAGATGCGCATCTTCGGATCGCGGAAGCTCTTCTCCGACTTCGACATCCGGCAGGGACGGTGGATGCGGAGCGTAACGCCGGCTGCGGACCGCGGCATCTCGGCCGATGCGCGGAGCCGGACCGGCCGAGAGGCATCGGCGCGCAGCTCGCCAGGAGATTCATCGCACCGCGCGTTCGGCGACCGTGTCACGCATCCGGCCTTTCCCGCCGGGCCGTACGGCGGATATCGTACGCGAGCCGGGTTCGCGCCGCGCCGGTTCCGGCACGCGCCGCACGCCATCTCCCGAAGCCCCATCCCGTAATCCAATGCTGACCTTTCGACATCTCACGGCCGGGCTGCTCCTCGCGGCAGCTTCGACCTTCGCGCTCGCCGGGAGGGGCGGGGCGCAGGTGGCCACGCGGCCGTTCGTGGACTGGCGGACGGTGCGGACGGAGCACTTCGACGTGCACTACCCGGCGGAGATGGAGGCGTGGACGCTGGACGTGGCCTCGCGGCTGGAGAGCGTGCGCGAGGCGGTGGCGCAGATGGTGGGCAGCGCGCCCGGCCGCCGCGTCACCATCGTCGTCGAGGACCCGTCCGTCCAGTCGAACGGGTCGGCATTCCCGTTCCTGGAGGCGCCGGTCATCTCCATGTGGCCCACGCCGCCGGACCCGCGCTCGCAACTGGGCAACCACCGCGGCGCGGGCGAGCAGCTGGCGGTGCACGAGTTCACCCACATCGCGCATCTCACCCGCCCTTCGCGGAATCCGCGGGAGCGCTTCCTCGCGAGCCTGCTGCCCGTGCAGGTGGGACCGGTTACGCGCAAGGCGCCGCGCTGGATCACGGAGGGCTACGCGACCTACGTGGAAGGCAAGCTCACCGGCAGCGGCCGCCCGCACAGCGTGATCCGCGCGGCGATCCTGCGGGAGTGGGCGCTGGAGGGCAAGCTGCCCACGTACGCGCAGATGAGCGCCAGCGGCGGCTTCAACGGCGGGTCGATGGCGTACCTGGCGGGGTCGGCGTACCTGGAGTGGCTGGTGGCCCGCAGCGGCGAGGAGAGCCTGCCGCACCTGTGGCGGCGGATGAGCGCGCGGCAGGACCGCGGCTTCGCGGAGGCGTTCGCTGGCGTGTACGGCGGACTGCCGCAGGACCTGTACGGCCGGTTCACGGTGGATGTGACCGAGCGCGCGCTCCAGGCCCGGCGCACGCTCTCGGTCGCGGGGCTGGAGTACGGCGACACGGTGCAGCGCCTGAGCTGGACCACGGGCGACCCCGCCGTCTCGCCAGACGGTAAGCACCTGGCGATCGTGCTCCGGGGCGCGCCCGGCACTCCGTCTCGCGTCGTCGTCTGGAACACCGCGCCGGAGACGAACGACACGGCGTACTCACGCGCCGTGCGGCGGATGCTGGAGCGCGACCCGCAGGACGTGCCGCCCGTCCGCTCCGGTCCGCGCCCCAGGCGCCCGCTCGCGACGCTGCTCGCCGTGAACGGCCGCGGCCACGACGCGCCCCGCTTCCTGCCCGGCGGGGCGGACGTGCTCGTCATCCGCTCGGAGCCCACGGGCGAGGGCGTGCTGCGGCCGGACCTGTTCGTGTGGACGTGGAAGACGGGCCGCCTGCGCCGCGTCACGCACGGCGCATCGATCGTCTCCGCGGACCCGGCGCCGGACGGGCGGGCGGCGGCGGCGGTGCGATGCGCGGGCGGGATCTGCGACCTGGTGCGGGTGGGCCTGGCGGACGGGCGCGTGCAGGTGCTGGCGAAGGGCACGCCCACGCGCGTGTTCAGCCGTCCGCGCTTCGCGCCGGACGGGCGTACGCTGGTGGCGGCCGTGCAGGAGCGCGGGCGCTGGCGCATCGCGCGGGTGGACGCGGCGAGCGGCGAGTGGTTGTACGCGGACCCGGACGACGGGGCCAGCCGCTACGATCCCAGCTTCCTCCCCGGTGCCGCGTCGCTGGTGGAGACGAGCGAACTGGGCGGCATCGCGAACCTGGAGACGCTGGATCTGGCGACGCGCGCCACGCGGCCGCTCACCCGCGTGACCGGCGCCGCCGTCGCGCCCGAGCCGGATCCCGCCACGGGCGCCGTCTTCTTCCTGTCGCTGCACGGCAAGGGATTGGACCTGAACCGCGTCCGCCCGGACAGCGTCGCGCTCGGCCAGGCGCTCGCGCTCGCTCCGTCGCTCGCGCCCGTCGCGCCTCCGCCACCCGCGCCGGGCGACAGCCTGCCGCGCTCGCCCCTCTCTCCGCCGCACGAGTACGGCATCGGGCCGCGGCGAATGCGTGTGCTGCCTGCGGGAAGCGTGGAGGCGGACGGCGCGGCGGCGGGCCTCACGCTCACCAGCTCCGACCCGGTCGGACGGCTCACGCTGATGGCTCGCGGGCTCATCGGCGGCGGCGCGGTGGAGCGCGGGGCGTCGGCGAGCGCGGCGTGGCGTGGGTCGCGGCCGTCGCTGCACGGCGACCTGTTCTGGATGCGGCGGCGCCCGTCCGAGCGCGGCTTCTCGCCGCTCTCGCTGGATGCGGACTACGCGGGCGGCACCGCCTTCGCCGAGCGCGCGTGGGGATCGGGGCGGCTGCGGCAGTCGTTGCGCGGCGGCGGCTCGCTGGGCCGCCTGGACCGCGGCGATGCGGACGCGGGCCAGCGCGGGCTCGGCTTCGTGGAGTACGCCGGCTCGTTCACTCGTGCCCGGGGCGCAGCGTACACGGCGCTCGCGCTGTCGGTGAACGGCTCCGCGGGCCGGACGCAGGGCGACGGCTGGCAGCGCGGCGTGGCGACGCTGACGCTCGCCGCGGGCTCGCCGCTACTGTCGCTGCGGGGGGATGCGACCGTGGGCGTGATCGGAAGAGACGCGCCGGAGTGGGAGCGGTTCGTGGTGGGCGGCGCGCAGACGCAGCTGGCCGACGCGGCCATCTTCTCGCAGCGCATCTCCATGGCCGGCCTGCCGTTCGGGACGGCGGCTGGGAGCCAGATCCTCGCCCTGCGCGGCAGCACGCGGCTGGGGCTGCTCACGCCGTACTACTGGGCCGCCACCACATCCGGCGACCTGGAAAGGTGGCACCGCGTAGTCGGCGCGGAGGCGTCGTACGCGTTCACCGGCGGCAACATCCTCTTTCTGCCCGCCGCGCGCTTCCTGGCCGGAGCCGCCTACTCGCTGGACGACCCGTGGCGCCACCGCGCCCGCATCTACGCCTCCGTCGCCTATCGCCCGTAGCCGGCGGACCGCATCTCCCGAACGATACGAGGTGCGGTCGGTCGAGGCATGCTCTGGCAGCGCGTCTGCCCGCTGCGGATCGCCCGAATCAGGCGGAGGACAGCGAGAGCGTTCCCCCGCCACGCCTCCCCGCGTATGTTACGGTCGATGCGATCCACCCGTCGCCTCACGCCCCGCTCGCGCGCGGGTGACGCGGGGGCGGGGCAGATCGTCTAAGGGGTCCAGCGTCTTCCCACCGGAGACGCCCTTGCCGAGAAGTGCCATGAACGAACGAATCCACGGATACCTGGACGGCGACCTGCCGCTGGACGAGCTGTCTCCCCACGAGCGCGCGAGCGCCCTGCGGATGGAGCGCTCGCTGGGCCTCGCCGCGTCGCATATCCGCACCGGCCACGCGCCCGAGCTGGTGGGCCGCGTGATGGCCGCGCTTCCCCAGCCCGCGCCTGCCGCCGCCCCGCGCCCGTCGTCCGCCCGCCGCGCCTGGGCGTGGCTGTGGACGCCGCGCCGCATCGCCTTCGACCTGCGCCCCGGTGCCGCGCTGGCGGGGGCGATGGCGTTCGCGCTCGCCGCGGTGATGCTGCCCGTGCGCGGCCCCGGCGTGCCCACGCTGCCCATCGCCGTGGCCGACGCGCCGCAGCCGCCGCCGGTGTACGTACAGTTCCGGCTGGACGCGGCGGGCGCGCGGCAGGTGGAGCTGGCGGGCACCTTCACCGGCTGGAAGCCTCGGGTGGAGATGCAGCAGACCTCGCCCGGCGTGTGGACCGCGCTGGTGCCGCTGCGGCCAGGCGTGCACGACTACGCGTTCGTGGTGGACGGCGACCGCTGGGTGGCGGACCCCAACGCTCCGCACGTGGACGACAGCTTCGGCGGCACGAACAGCCGCATCTCGCTTCCGCCGCCGGGGAACGCCGCGTGAGAGCGGCGCTGGCCTGCACGCTCGCCGCCCTCGCGCTGGCGCCCGCCGCCGCGCGGGCGCAGTGGAGCGTGGACGTGGCCGCCGGCCGCGCGGTCAACGACCCGCTGGCGGCGCGCGTGACCTCCACCAACGCCTCCGCCGGCGTGCACTTCGACGGGCGCGACGGGCGGGCGGTGTACCTGTACGGCGGCGGTCCGCTGGGGTCCGAGGGGCCAGCGTGGGGCGCCGGCGGCTTCGCGGCGTGGGTGGGCCGCGACTTCGGCCCGGTGAGCCTGGGCCTGGACCTGGGCGGCGACGGATACGGCTATGGCGCGGCCGGCATCGTTCCGGCCGGCTACGGCGGCGCGGGCCGCGCCCTGCCCACGCTGGCGCTGCGCGGCGGCCGGCTGCTCGTGCAGCTGCGGTCGGGAGCGGTGGGCGCCTACAGCCAGGTGGGCGACTCCTCGGAGTGGCGGGTGATGCACGACTCCCGCGCGCGGCTGGCGGTGACGGCGGCGCCCGGCCTTGAGGTCTCGGCCGACGGGCGGTTCCTGCGGGCGAAGGAGCGCGACTACCCGTACGTGGGCGGGGGCGCGGAGCTGGACCGCGGGCCCGCCAGCGCCTGGGCGTTCGCGGGCAAGTGGCTGGCGAGCGTCTTCCCCACGCCGGCTGTCGCGTACGGCGCGGGTGCCAGCCTGCGGATGCGTTGCGGGACGGAGCTTTCGCTGTCCTTCGAGCAGGCACCCACGGACCCGGTGTACTTCACCGCGCCGCGCCGCACCTGGAGCGTGCAGCTGAGCCGCGCCTTCGGGCGCCGCGCGCGGGCCGAGGCGCCCGCGAGGGTGGTTCAAGCCGCGCTGCCGGTGCTGCCGGCCGACGAGGGCGGGCGCGTCGCCATCACGCTGCCCGCCGCCACGGCCGAGGTGGCGGCCGCCGGCGCCGCCTCGCCGCCCACGGTGGCGGGCGATTTCACGGGGTGGAAGCCGGTGCCCATGACGCGCCAGGGCGGCGTGTGGACGGTGCGGCTGCCCATCGCGCCCGGCACGTACCACTACGGCTTCCGCACGGCGGCGGGCGTCTGGTTCGTGCCCGCGGGGGTGCCGCAGGTGGACGACGACTTCGGCGGGACCTCGGCGGTGCTGGTGGTGAAGTAGCAGGGCGGCGGTCGCGGCGTCCGCGTGTGACGCCGCCGCTGCGCCCCTCGTCCTACGGGAGAAGAAGCCCGGTCCGGCAGTCGCACTCCATTCAGCTGAAAGCCATGTTCAGACACACGGTCCTCGCGTCGCTGCTCACCCTGGTCCCGCTGTGCGCGGCGGCCCAGGGCGGCACGCCCGAGCAGAGGATCGAGCAGGCGCGCAGGCAGGCGGCGGCGGGGCACATCCCCGTGTCGCTGCTGGACGGCAAGGTCGCCGAGGGGCGCGCCAAGGGCGTGCCCATGGACCGCATAGCCAGCGTGGTGGAGCGGCGGCTGGTGTCCTTGGGCCACGCGCGCGACGCCATGGCCCGCGCCGCGTCTGGCGGCGTGCGCGCCGAGGACCTGTCGGTGGGCGCGGACGCGCTGGACGCGGGCGTGAACGCCACGGTGCTGGGCACGCTGGCCGGCTCCGCCCCGGCCGACCGCCGCGCGGTGGCCATCGCCGTGCTCACCCAGCTGGTACGCGAGGGCGACCCTCAGGATCGCGCCCTCAAGAGCGTGCAGGACGCGCTGGGCCGTGGCGCCGACGCGCTCCGCAGCCTGCCCGCCACCGAAGCCGCCGAGCGCGAGAGCCACGGCGGCCGCGGTTCCGACGGGGGAAGCAGCAGCGGCCACGGCTCGTCGGGCAGCTCGGGCGGCAGCGGAAGCTCCGGGAGCAGCGGGCACGGGTCGGGAAGCAGCGGCTCCGGAAGCAGCGGAGGGTCCGGGAAGCACGGGGGCGGGGGACCGCCGCCGTCCGTGCCCAGCCCGGGTGGCAACCCGGACCGGGACCACGGCGGCAAGGGCCGGAGCGGTGGAGGGCACGGCGGCGGCCACGGCGAGAAGCCCTGAGCCCTGGCCGATTTTGCGTTTCGGAAGCGTCGCCCGCCGGGCGGCGCTTCTTTCGTTTTTCGGGAGATGCGCAGCGCCGGCCTGCTGCCGTGCATCCACGGCTCCTGATCGTTTCGATTCCTCCGTACGAATGCCCAGCCGTTCATCTACCGAGGCATGCAGTGGTAGGGTTCGCGGAATCGGCCGATGGAGGCTCGGCGCTGCATCTCCGCGTCAAGGAAAACCCTGGTGAGGCCACGTGGCGTCTCCGGGGATGCGCGGCGGGACATCTCCCGTGTCCCATCGGCAAATGCGCGGCTGTTCATCTCCCGTGGCGGCGGCTATGTTGACGGGCTGCGCCGCGGGTTACGCAGCGGGCCCGAACCCGTTGCGGGAGCGGGGGTACAGGGACGCGGCACTTCAACATTTCCTCGGGACGCACAGATGATCCAGCTCACGCAGCCTGCCCGCGACAAGGTCCAGTCCCTGGTGGACGCCGAGGTGGTGCGCGACCCCGCGCTGCGCATCGAGCTGGCGGCCAAGGGCGCCGGCGCCAGCCCGCTCCAGCGCCAGTACGAGATCTCGCTGGTGGAGCGCGACGAGAAGCAGAAGACGGAGATCGCCATCAACCTCGAAGGCATCCGCATCCTGCTCAACCTGGACACCGCCAACCTGCTCAGCGGCGCCACGGTGGACTGGTCCGACGCCGACGGCGGGTTCAGCGTGGAGGGCGACAAGCCGCGGCCCGTCGCGCCGCCCACCTCCACCGGCACCGTGGGCGTCTCCGGCCCGCTCGCCGACCGCGTGCAGGAGGTGATCGACGAGCTGATCAACCCGCGCATCGCGGCGCACGGCGGGGCGGTGGAGATGGTGGACGTGAGCGACGACACGCTCTACGTGCGCATGAGCGGCGGCTGCCAGGGCTGCGCCGCGTCGGCCGCCACGCTGCGCCAGGGCATCGAGCGTATGGTCAAGGAAGAGATCCCCGAGATCCGCGAGATCGTGGACCTCACCGACCACGGCGCCGGCGAGAACCCGTACTTCTGACGCGCCAACCCGCTCTTCCGAGAGCCGCGGTAGATGCGGATGCGGTAAAGGAATTCGACAGATGAGAAGCGGGCGGAGCGCGAGTGCGTTCCGCCCGCTTCGTCGTGTCGGCAGCGAACTCCGATGCTGCCGCGGCACCGCCAGGGGGCATGAAGGCGAAATCCGTGAGAATCGGTACGGTCGGCATCGCCCTGGCGGCTAAAGCCGCGGGCTGCGACGGCACGAAGCCCACCGGCGTGGGCTGCTACCGATGGTCCGAATCGTTCGGCGAGACTCCGCGACGGCAAGCCGATCTACCCGGATTCCGTACCATTCCCGCTTGACCCGCCCTCCCGCAGCGCGCAGCGCGAGTCCGCCACCGCACCGGCAGCGAGGAGCCCCGTTCGCAGAGCGCGGACCCCGCAGCATTCTCCACCGCCGTGCCTTCCCCCACTGGTGGGGGAGGGCAGGCGAGTTTTACGAGCCGGGTGAGGGCCCCCCACGCACGAAGACCCCCGCCATCGCACGGGCAGGGGTCTTCGCTCTCGTCCATCTATCACTTCAGGCGGAGATCCGCTCCGCCGGCCGGGTGCCGCTCCACCTGTGTGGTCCGCCGGGAAACGCGCCGGCGGTGGAGCGGGTCGCTGTATCTTCCGATGCTTCGCGCGCCCGTTTGGTTGCGCGCCGCCTCATACCGTTTTGCTTGTTTAATTGTGCATTCCGTGTTACCGTTGGGGCAACTCTCACCGGGAGATGCCCATGCGCCGAGCGTTGCCGGAGGTTCGCGAGTCTGAGGAGAAGCTGCGGGAGATGCTGGCGAAGACGCGGGACGCGAAACGTCAGCGCAGGGTCCACCTCCTGGTCCTGATCCGCTCGGGCGAGGTGCGGACGCGGGAGGCCGCCGCGCGGCACCTGGGAGTGCACCGCAACAGCGTCAGCGACTGGCTGGCGGAGTACGAGGCCCGCGGGCTGGAAGGGATGCTGGAGATCGGGAAGCCGGGTGCCCGGCCGGGACAGAAGGTGCTCACTCCCGCCGTGCTGAGGCAGCTGAAGGAGCGCCTGGATGGTGAAGGCTTCGGCAGCTACGGGGAGATCAAGGCGTGGCTGGCGCGTGAGTTCGAACTGGAGATCCCGTACGGGACCGTGTATGGCCTGGTGCGGTTCCGGCTGGCCAGCAAGCTGAAGCGGGCACGGCCGCGGCATGTAAAAAAACGCCGTCGCGGGCGCTGCCTTCCCCCTCTGGCTGAAGCGGCTCGTCGCGCTCCTGATCGCCTTCTCCCCCCTGCCGGTCCGCTGCTTCTTCGAAGACGAGACGCGCCTGGGCCTTCATGACTCCCAGACGCGGCGGCGCATCACGGCCCGCGGGGTGAAGCCGATCCAGCCGATGCTCCCGCGCTACCAGTACCTCTGGTTCTACGGCGCAGTCGAACCCGCCACGGGTGAGTCGTTCTTCCTTGAGTTGCCCGCCCTCGACACGAAGTGCTTCCAAGCGTTCCTGGACGAGTTCTCTCGCGCCTACCCCGACACCCTGAACCTGCTGGTGCTCGACGGAGCGCCGGCGCACATCGCGCGGGCGCTCGTCATTCCGGAGAACGTGTATCTCGCGCGGCTGCCACCCTACTCACCCGAGCTGAACCCGGTCGAGCGCGTGTGGCAGGACCTACGCAAGCGCATGGGAGACGCGCTCCCCCCAAGCCTTGACGCCCTTGCCGAGTCCGCCGCGGCTGCCCTGCGCAGCTACACCTGCCATGCACTCGCCTCGCTCACCAACTACGGCTACCCCAGTCTCCTGAAAATGCACATAGAATTTTAGAAAATGGTATCAGTGCGAGATGCCGACGGACACGCCGAGGTGGAAGGTGAGCAGGTCCGTGTCGCTGCGCACGGGCGTGACGGTGATGGTGTTGTCCGGGTTGTCGTGGATGTCGCCCTTGCGGAGGTAGCGCGCCTGGCCGTTGTTGTGGTAGCGCAGCCCGGCGTCTATGGAGATGGGCGAGGCGCCGCGGCGCACCGGCACGTACACGCCCGCGCCGCCGCCCCACGAGAAGGTGGCGTCGTGGTAGTTGGTGGTGCTGGCGAACGTCTCGCCGCTGCTGGTGCCCTGGAGCGACGACTCGGTGAAGAGGTACGACACGCCCGCGAAGCCGTTCACGTACGGCCGCAGCAGCCCGTTGGGCAGCCCCACCTGCGGGCCCACGCCCACGAAGGCGATGTTGTTGGTGGTGTTCAGGTCCACCTGTATGCGCCCGCCCACCGTGGGGCTCAGCGCGACGCGCTGGTGCTCGCTGCCGTACACCACGAAGCCGCCGTCCAGCCGCAGCCCCACGATGCCCGCGCGGTCCAGCTTGCGGATCACGTGCGCGCCGCCGCCGAACCCCTGCCGCACGAAGTCGTGGAACTCGCCCTCCGGGTGGGCGAAGGTGAAGTCGCCGCCGGCGTACCAGCCGGTGGGCTGCTGCACGGGCCGCTCGTATTCGTCGTCCTGCGCGCTGGCGGGCGAGGCGGCCGCGATGGCGAGCGCTGCGAGGGCGAGGGGAAGGCGGGTCTTCATGGCGTCCTCCGTATGCGAGGCGTGTATCGTTCAGGGAGCGGGGCGCTCCACGTCGTCTTCACGCCTTTCCGGAAGGCAACCGCGGGGCCGCGCTCTCGCTTTTGCGCATCTTCTTTACGCGCATCGGCTTGGGTTTTCGGAGAGATGCGCCGACATGGGCGCGGTGACATCTCCGGAGGACAGAACGACGGATGTTCCGGACAAGCACGATCATCCGGATGATGGATCACGTCTCGCTACATCGGCCGAGCGACCACCACGAAAAGACCCGGCGCGCCGAAAGCTCGGTGCGCCGGGTCTTGTGCGGGACGGGAGATGCGGACGGGGATGATCGGCCGCGGCCTCCGCGGCTACATCCAGGGCTCGTCGGCCGAGGGGCCGTAGATGGACGGCACCTTCGCGCCCGCGATGCGCAGGTACACGGAGAGCTGGCCGCGATGGTGGATCTGGTCGTGCACCATGCCGTAGAGGAAGTCCAGCAGCGGGACGTCGCCCATCGTCTTGGGGCCGACGAACCACTTCACGGGTTCGGTCATCTTCTCGTCCGCGGCAGCCTGTACCAGCTCCACCACGCGCCCGTGCCGCTCGTCCAGCGCGTCGGCGATCTCCTGCACCGTGTCGGGCGCGGGCGGCATGGGCGGCGGCGGAGACGACCAGTCGAAGCCGGTGGTGAGCGCGCGCTCGGCCAGCCACTGCTCCAGCACGAACGTCCACACGAGCTGCTTTGCCGGGCTGCTCTTCTCCGCCGGCTTCAGGTCCAGCGCCTCGCTGGGATACTCGCGGAGCACGCGCATGGTGGTGCCGTGCTCGTGCCGGTAGAAGCGGAGGAACTGCTCCTTCGGGCTGAGCCCCTCGGTGGCCGAAGTGGGGAACAAGCTCGAGTCCATTGGCATCTCTCCCGTGGTGTCGTGGGCGAAAGGTGGTTCACGGCTCAGCGGATGAGGCCGAGGACGCCGTCCAGCTTCTGCTGGCCCGCCGGCGCGGGCACCGTGTCGCGCGGCGGAGTGGAGATGGCGGCGAGCGCGCCGCCGCCCTGCATCACCGTCCCGGGAGCGCGCTGGGCATGCAGGACGCGGGGATCGGGTGCGGTGGGCGACTGGCCACACGCGGCGAGGGCCCCGGCGAGCGCCAGGGCGGCGAAGCGGATGCGCATGCAAACCCCTCGGGTGATGGGGAGACCGGGGCTCTAGCGGATGAGCCCGTTCAGGTCGTCCACGATGGTGGAGGTGCCGGTGACGGGCGTGCGGGCCGGCTCCTGCGGCGTCGCGGGTGCTGCCGCGTCGATGCCGGGCTGCACCGTGGCCAGGTCGGCGTGGCGCGGCCGGGCCACCGGCGCGGCGGGATCCGTGGGGCTCTGCGCGCAGGCGGCGAGCGACGTGGCGAGGACGAGCGCGATGAAGCTGCGGCGCATGTGGTTCTCCGGTGGAGTGGAGGAAGCCGTCCGGTTTCCGCCAAGGTAAATCGCGCCCATCCTGCACACCAGCATCCCGCATCTACCGAACTGTAGGGTTCAGGAGATCTTTCGGGTGCCAGCGGAGACGGCCGGAGACGGATCGCGGCCGCGGCGATAGATTGGACGGAGGCAGCGGCGGAGCCATCCGCATACGACGAACGACGACGAGGAGATGACGATGGCGGTCGAGATCACCGGCAGCTACGCGGGAAACAAGAAGGTGCAAATGCGGCACGGGCCTTCCGGCGCGGAGATCGGGACGGCGGCGCCGCTGGACAACAACGGCGACGGGAGCTCGTTCTCGCCCACGGACCTGGTGGCGGCGGCGCTGGGCGCGTGCATGGTCACGGTGATGGCGATCGTGGCCGAGCGCGACGGCATCCCGTACGACGGCGTGGACTTCGTGGTGGAGAAGCACATGCGCGCCGACCCGCGCCGCATCGACAAGCTGCCGGTGACGCTGCGCATGCCCGCCGGCCTCACGCCCGAGCAGCGCGTGAAGCTGGAGCGCACGGCTCTCACCTGCCCCGTGCACCGCAGCCTGCTCCCCGAGATCGAGAAGGAAGTCCGCTTCGTCTACCCCGACGCCGCCGAGACGGCGAACGCGGCGGATTGACGGCTGCGAGCGCCTCGGCCGCACCCGAGCCGCATCACTTCCACTTCGTTCACAAGGAGAGACACGTTGCCCAGGCGTTCACGACCCGTTAGCGAGCCGCCGGTGAACTTCGTCCTTCGCGTCGCGCTCCGCGAGATCGCTCCGCCGATCTGGCGGACGGTGCGGGTGCCCGGGTGGTACACGCTCAACCAGCTCCACCGGGTGTTCCAGATGATCTTCGGGTGGCAGGACTACCACCTCTACGCGTTCGAGATCGGCAGCAGGCGCTTCGAGCGGAAGCATCCGGAATCGGAGGGGGAGGACACCGGCGCCGCGACGCTCGCGAAGCTGGGCCTGGAGCGCGGTACGGAGTTCAGCTACGAATACGACTTCGGCGACGGCTGGGTGCACGAGGTACGAGTGGAGGACGTGCAGCCGACTGGGAGCGACGAGGACGACTGGCAGGCGCTTCCCGTGCTGCTGGGCGGCGAGCGGGCGGGGCCACTGGAGGACTGCGGTGGACCGTTCGGCTACCAGGACCTGGTAGATGCGTTGCGGAACCCGGCCGACGGCGATCCCGAACACGACCATCTGCGCGCGTGGGCGGGTGGGGCGTACGATCCCGAACGGTTCGATGTCTGGATGGCGAACCAGAACCTGGCACTCGCGGCGGTCTGGGCAGCAATCTGACGACATGCGCGTGATGCATCGGCGAATGATCGCCGGCCTATGCCGCGACCCGGGCCTCAGCTGAACAGGGTCGGTTCCGCGGCGAGGGCGGCGATCTTCTTCTGGGCGACGGGGAGGGCGTAGGTATCGATCTCGTGAGCCGTGGCCCAGGCCCACGCGTCGTAGCCGAGGGCGCGGGGCTGGCCGGAGACGAGGGTGCAGCGGAAGGCGTGGTAGCTCGCGCGCACGTGCGTGAACGCGTGCGCCACCGTGCCGATGGGCTCGCCCGCGCGCACCAGCACCTCCAGGCCTTCGCGCACGCTGCGCTCGGCCGCGGCGGCGGCACTCTCGCGGCCCGCCCGCACGGCGTGCGGGAAGCTCCACATGCCGCCCAGCCGCGCATCTACCGGCCGGCGGACGAGGAGCACGCGGCCTTCGTGCTGCACCACGGCGACGCCGGTGTCCTCGTGCGGGACCGGCTTCGCCTTCTTGGGCGCGGGCCGCTCGTTCTGCGTGCCCGCCGCGTACGCCGAGCACATGTCGCGCACCGGGCACTCGCCGCAGCGCGGGTTGCGCGGGGTGCACACGGTGGCGCCCAGCTCCATCAGCGCCTGGTTGAAGTCCCCCGGCCGGTCGCCGGGCACCAGCTCTTCCGCGAGCGACCACAGCGCGTCGTCGGCCGGGGCGGGGTCGTCGGTGAGGCGGGCGAAGACGCGGCGCACGTTGCCGTCCACCAGCGGCTCCGCGCGGCCGAAGGCGATGGACATCACCGCGCCCGCCGTGTACCGCCCCACGCCCTTCAGCTCGCGGAACCGCTCCGCATCTCCCGGCACGCGCCCGCCGTACCTCTCCGCCACCTCGCGCACGGCTCCGTGGAAGTTGCGGGCGCGCGAGTAGTAGCCGAGGCCCTCCCACGCCTTCAGCACGTCGTCGAGCGGCGCGGCGGCCAGCGCCTCCACGGTGGGGAAGCGCGCCAGCCAGCGTTCGTAGTACGGCCGCACCGTCTCCACGCGGGTCTGCTGCAGCATCACCTCCGACAGCCACACGCGGTACGGGTCCGGCGCCTCGCCCGCGGGCGCGCGCCAGGGCAGGTCTCGCCGGTGCGCGTCGTACCACGCGAGCAGGTGCGCGCGGAGGTGCGGGACGATGACGGGCGGGACGGGCGTCTGGGGCAACGGTGCGTTCGGTGAGGGGGCCCTCACCCGGCTCGCAAGGCTCGCCTGCCCTCCCCCACAAGTGGGGGAAGGCACGGCGTTGGCGCATGTCCGGGTTTGGTACGGGTCGAGCTTGGGAAGGCGGGTCGAGCAAGCGCGGCGCGGGCTGCATGGAGCTCTGTCCGGAGGACATCCACAGTTCGTAGCCGAGGTTTTCGGTTCATTCCCCCGCCGGACACGTCCATCGACGGGGTCTCGACGGCTGTTTCAATCTCGCCGGCCGTACTTCCGCCGCAGCCAGTCCGCCCAGGTGAGGCCGGGGCCGCGGACGTCCGGGTGCGTGAGGGCGCCGGCGCGCATGGCGCGGGAGAGGCTGCCGGGGAGCGGGAGGGTGAAGATGCGCGTCTTCAGGCCGCGTGCGGCGGCCCAGGTGCGGGCGGCGCCGTCCATCGTCAGCAGCTCGGGACCCACCAGGTCGGGCACCGCGTCGCGCGGGCCGGCATCCACGCAGCGCCACAGCTCGCGGGCGACCTCGTCCACATCCACCGGCTGCACCTGCCAGCCGCGGGGCAGCGGCGCGAACCGCAGGCGCGCCGTCCAGCCGATCATCGTCTCCAGGAAGTCGTGGAACTGCGACGCGCGCAGGATCGTGTACGGCACGCCGCCTTCGCGCACCACGCCTTCGGCGGCGAGCTTCTGCGCGTAGTACGGGAACCCCGCCGCGCGGTCGATGCCCACGATGGAGACGTAGACCACGTGCGCCACACCGGCCGCCTTCGCCGCCTCCAGCAGGCGGCGCGTGCCGTGGACGTCGGTCTCCTCCGTGTCCTTCCGCGGGCTGCTGGCGGCGTGGATGATGGCGTCGATCCCATCCACCGCTTCCGCCAGGCCCTCGCCGGTGGCGAGGTCGCTGCGGACCCAGGTGGCCGCGGCGGCGGGATCGGACGGACGGGTGCGCCCGGTGGTCCGCAGCTCGTGCACGGCGGGGCAGAGCGCGACGAGGCGCCGGCCCAACGTCCCCCGTCCTCCCGTGACCAGAACGCGCATCTTCCCCCTCCCGAAAGGTCCAGTCGCCCGCGTTCCGGACGAGCGGCGCCGTGGACGCGGCGGCGGCTCGCGGAGTGCGCGGTGGGGAATTCTACCGGGAGCGCGGCCGTTCGGAAATGCGCGTTCCCGGTCCGTCCTCATCCGGGCCGGAGCCGGACCGGAGAACGAACGCGATCACGGGCGGTGGCCCGGACCGTGCTGGGCGCCGCTGTATCTTCCAACCGTCGCGCCCGAGCAGGCCGATGTCGATGCCCGCTCTTCGTTCGCGAGGCGCCGCTCCGGCGAAGAAACCCGAATCGCCGTGCCCAAGTGAGCCAAATCGAAGCCGACATCGCCGCGGTCGCGCGCATCGGCGCGGTGCCCACCATCCTGCGCGTGGTTTCGGAGATGACCGGCCTGCGCCTGGCGCTGGTCGCGCGCGTGACGCAGGAGTCGTGGACGGCCTGCGCGGTGCTGGACCGCATGAACTTCGGCCTGGAGGTGGGAGGCCAGCTGGACGTGGCGACCACGCTGTGCAGCCAGGTGCGCGACACCGGCCGGCCGGTGATCATCGAGCACGCCAGCCAGGAGCCGGAGTTCTGCGGCCACCCCACGCCCAAGATGTACGGCTTCGAGAGCTACATCGCGGTGCCCATCTTCCGCTCCGGCGGCGAGTACTTCGGCAACGTGTGCGCGCTGGACTCGGCCCCGGCGGTGCTGCGCGACGAGAAGACGCTGGCCATGGTGCAGCTCTTCGCGGAGCTCATCTCGGCGCAGCTCTCGGCCGAGGAGGCGTCGGCGCGCGACCGCGAGGCGCTGGCGCAGGAGCGCGAGACGGCGGAGCTGCGCGAGCAGTTCATCGCCGTGCTGGGGCACGACCTGCGCAACCCGCTCTCGGCCATCGTCACCGGCTCGGAGTTCCTGCTGGAGCTGGACCCCGGCCCCACCGAGCGAAAGGTGCTGGGGCGCATACGCAGCAGCGGCGACCGGATGGCGCGCCTGGTGAGCGAGGTGCTGGACTTCGCGCGCGGGCGCCTGGGCGGGGGGATGCCGCTGGCGCTGGAGAGGCTGGAGGTGGCGCCGCTGGTCGCGCAGGTGGTGGACGAGATCGCGGGCGCGCACCCCCAGCGCACGGTGCGCATGACGCTGTGCGGCGCGGGCACCGCCTCGCTCGATGCGTCGCGCGTGGCGCAGCTCCTCTCCAACCTCATCGCCAACGCCGTGGAGCACGGGCGCGACGGCGAGCCGGTGGACGTCGCGGTGAAGGGCTCGCCCGAGCAGGTCGTCTTCTCCGTGGCCAACCGCGGCGAGCCGATCCCGGAAGAGGTGCTGCCGCGCCTCTTCGAGCCGTACGTGCGTGCCGGGGGAAGGGCGCCGCGCGCGGGGCTGGGCCTCGGCCTCTACATCGCCGCGGAGATCGCCCGCGCGCACGGCGGGGAGATCCGCGCCGACTCCACCGCCGACGGCTGCACGACCTTCACCGTAGAGCTTCCCCGCGGGTCCGGCTGATCCTGGCGCGGCGTGCCGAGGCATCGCCAACGCGCGGCCGGTAGATGGACAACGCATCGGTAGATGCACGGCACCGAATCCAGTTGCAGCCGCGCATCTCCGTAGATGTGGCGCCCGGCGATCTGCCGTCGAAGGCGTCGCGGGTAAATGCGCCGCGGATGTGTCGCGGGTAAGCGGATGTGGATCAGCCGGGGCGCCTCGCGGCGAACCCGCAGCTCCGAAGACGATGCCCGTCTCCCATGCATCATCTTCTCAGGTTCCGGTAGATGATGCACCTCCGGCCCGCATCTCCCGTCGTGCATCTGCCGACCGCATCTCTGGATTGCGGAGCTGGGGATGGCCCGCATCGTGCTGCCGGATCTCGAGATATCCCCGCATCCCCTCCGTTGAGCCCCGGCCATGCGCTTCACGAACTACACGCGGTACAGCGGCCACATGGCCGACGCGCTCAACTTGGAGTCGCTGCTGGACAGCCTCTCGGACTTCCTGCTCCAGAGCGGCTTCGCGGGCGGGAAGTACGACCACCCGTACTGGGGCGAGTTCGGCGGCGACGACGAGGACCGCTCGCTTGACTCGCTGCGCGAGGCGCTGCTGCGGGCGCTGCTGGAGAGCGGCCAGCTCACGCCCGAGATGGTGGCCGAGCTGCGCGGCGAGGGCGAAGGCGACGACGCGGTGCGCCAGCAGATCGCGGAGCTGCTGGACAAGCTGGTGCAGCGGCTGGTGGACGAGGGCTACCTCTCCGTGGGCGAGGCGCCGCGCATGCCGGAGGGCATGGAGCAGCAGGGCACCGGGCGGGTGGACGATGCGCGCTCGGCCTCGCGGCAGGTGGAGTTCTCGCTCACCGGCAAGGGGATGGACCTGCTGGGCTACCGCACGCTCAAGGGCCTGCTGGGGGCGATGGGGCGCAGCGCGTTCGGCTCGCACGACACGCCGTACCTGGCCACGGGCGTGGAGGCCGAGGCCGCCAGCCGTCCGTACGAGTTCGGCGACACGCTGAACCTGGACATCCCCGCCACGCTCAAGAGCGCCCTGGCCCGCGAGGGGCTGCGGGAAGACGGCACGCTGCCGCTGGAGTACGGCGACCTGCACGTGAACCAGGCCGAGTACCGGTCCAGCTGCGCCACGGTGCTGCTGCTGGACACCAGCCACAGCATGATCCTGTACGGCGAGGACCGGTTCACGCCGGCCAAGAAGGTGGCGCTGGCTCTCACCCACCTCATCCGCACGCAGTTCCCCGGCGACACGCTGAAGGTGGTGCTCTTCGGCGACCGCGCGAGCGAGATCCCGCTGTCGCAGCTGGCGCACGCGCAGGTGGGCCCGTTCCACACCAACACGGCCGAGGGGCTCAAGGTGGCCCGCCGTCTCCTGCTCGCGCAGAACAAGGAGATGCGCCAGATCGTGATGATCACCGACGGCAAGCCTTCCGCGGTGACGCTGCCGGACGGGCGGGTCTACAAGAACTCGATGGGGCTGGACGCGATGGTGCTGCGCGACACCTTTCGCGAGGTTGGCGCCTGCCGGAAGAGCGGCATCCTCATCAACACCTTCATGCTGGCCCGCGACCCGTACCTGATGGCGTTCGTGAACCGCGTGACCGAGATCGCCCGTGGCAAGGCGTACTTCACCAGCACCATGACGCTGGGCCAGCACATCATGCGCGACTTCCTGCGCCGCAAGACACGCCGGGCGGGTTGAACGGCTCGGTAGATGTGAGATGGACGGCAGGAGATCGTCCCGAGGAGCCCGCGAAAGCGGGCTTCTCTCGTCCGAGACGGATCGCACGTCTGCATTCCACCGCGGATTCTCTCCTGTTCCCAAGCCCCGCCTCGACATGCCCGAACTGTCCCGCGTCTTCCGACCCTGCTGCATCGCTGCCGCTGTCATCGTCGCCGCAGCGATGTCGGGGTGCGCGCAGTCGTCATCTACGGACAGCAAAACGGCGGTCGCGGCGCGGGTGGACTCGCTGGTCGCCGCGTACCAG
>DASRQW010000059.1 GCA_035696245.1 Longimicrobiaceae bacterium
GGCCGTACGGGATGCGCCGGCAGGTCACGCGCATCGGCCTGGGGCCGGACGACGCGGCGCGCTTCCGGGTGGCCGTGGCGGAGCGGATGGCCCTCGCGGGTGGTGCGTGATGCGCGTGCTGGTGGCGGGTGCGTGCGGGCACCTGGGCCGCGAGGCCGTGCGCCAGCTGGCGCGCCGGGGCCACCGCGTCCGCGCGATGAGCTGCGCCGCCGAACGCCTGCCCGGCCTACGCGGAGCCGCGGCGGAGACCGTCTTCGCCGATCTGGACGATTCGGCGTCGCTGCGGCGGGCGGGCGAGGGAGTGGATGCGGTGCTGTCGTGCGCGGGCGAGGCGGGGAGGCTTCCGTGTTCCCCCAGCTTAACCAAACGCTAACCAACGGATGTGGAGGTGACGATGTAAACCTATTCAGAGCAACCCGATAGGGGCTGCGATTCACCACGCATCAGAGAGATACCGGTCATGAAGATCCGTTCGTTCGCACTCGGCCTGGCGCTCGTGGGCGCGCCGCTTTCGCTGCACGCGCAGCAGGCGTCCGCCCCGGCGCAGGGCCGCGAGGCCCACGGCCAGCACGCCCGCGGCGGCCGCGGCGAGGGGCAGCAGGGGCCGCGTCAGAGCCCCATCCAGCGCCTCATCGCCAACCGGCAGCAGCTCAGCCTGACCGACGCGCAGGTGCAGCGGCTGCAGGGCATCGAGCAGGGGCTGCAGAGCCGCAACCAACCCATCATGGAGCGCATGCGCGCCATGCGGCAGCAGGCCGGCCTGCCGGAGCGCGGCCAGGGCGGCGCGCAGGGCCAGCGCCCGCAGCTCACCGAGCAGCAGCGCGCCGCGCTGAAGCAGAGCCGCGAGCAGATGCGCCCGCTCATGAAGCAGATGCGCGACAACAACAAGGCGGCGATGGAGCAGGTGAAGTCCGTCCTCACCTCCGCCCAGAAGGACCAGGTCAAGGCCCTGCACCGCCAGGAGCGCGGCAACCGCGAGGGCCACGGCCACCGCGGCGGACAGCGCAACCCGGCGCAGGCCACGCCGCAGCAGCGCTCGTAAGCAGCACGCAGTCGAAGACAGCGAAGGGTGCCCGGCGATTCCGCCGGGCCCCCTTCACGCGTTTCAGCTTCTCACCGGCCGATTGGGGATCGTCGCTTCTCATACGGATTCCGGGTAGGTCGACTTGCCTTCGCGGAGTCTCGCCCGAAGCGGTTCGGACCATCGGTAGCAGCCCACGGAGGTGGGCTTCGCGCCGTCGTAGCCCGCGGCTTTAGCCGCCAGGGCGATGCTGGCCGCACCGATTCTCCCGGATTCCGTACCATCTCCCGTCCACATCTTCCGCACGGCATCTCACGTATCTGCCGTCGCCTGCCGCCGCGGCGGAACGGACGCGCGGACACCGCATCGTCATCTACCGAACACCGCGGACTTGTCCGGTGGTGAGGCGGCGGCTATATCCGCGCATCGGCGGCGACACCGAGGACGGGTCCGCCGCGCGCTGAAGATGGCCGGACGCGCGCCGTCAAACGCCGGCAGTACCCGCGGACCTACTCCGGCTGCGCCGTGTTGGGGAGGGTGAGCTGGCGGCGGAATTCGTCCTCCTCCACCAGTCGCCGCACGTCGGTGCGGATGCCCTCGATTGCCTGAAGCTCCTGCTCCACCAGCGCGAGGCGCCGCTCCACCATGGTCAGGGCGTCGTTGCGGCCGCTGCTCTCGCGCAGGCGCGCCATGGCGTCCACGATGGGTCGCAGGGCAATGCGCGCGGTGATGCCTACCACAGGCACCACCATCGTGATGGCGATGGCGGTGAAGAGGATGACCTTCGGGACGTCCATGGGAAGCGTCTGCATCGGTCCGGCTCGCTACGAGGGTGAACGGTGGGATGTGGCGGCCCGTACGGCGGAGGTGCGCCCAACGTTTCACGCGTGGACGCCCCCGCTGCCGCACGTTAATCGCGCCTGGTGGGTGCATCAAGCAGTCCGCTCGTCACCAGTGCGGAGATTTGGAACGGCGGATCGGCTTCGGGAGATGCGGAATCTCGCATCGATCCGAAACCCTTTCGCGCACGGAGTATGTACGGCGACGGCTCGTTCGATGCCGATGAAGTGGGACGGTGCCGGCCCGCAGATTCTCCGCCAATGCGCGGCAGGGATGACCGGCGGCGTCTCGTGAGCGAGAGCGCGCCGGTGGATGATGACGGCGCGAGAGTGGATCAACGGAGAGGAGCGGCGGATGGAGCAGCGGTACGAGTTCGAGGGCGCCGAGGTGAAGGCGCTGGTGGAGGAGTCGCGGGCCGCCAAGGAGCGGGAGATGACGTTCGGGCAGCGGTGCATCGCCGCGGGCGTGAGCCTGAGCGACGAGGACCCGGACTGGGAGGCGGTGGAGGAGCACCCCGGCACCGGCGCGCCGCCCGGGCTGTGGCTGATGAACGACCGCGGCATCTACCTGCGCAGCAACGCCGCGAAGCGCAAGCCGGACAGCGTGGCCTACGCCCGCGGCTACCGCGCCGACGTGAAGGTGGGCGACGACGACCTCACCGAGTTCCTGGACGCCGGGCAGCTCGACGCGGTGGCGCCGGGCGACACGCTGGTGGTGACGCTCACCGACAACAAGGTACGGCTGTCGCTGCTGCGGCCTCAGTGAGCCGCGGGCTGTGCGGCCAGGCTGGCCGGCATCACCGGCCCGATCCACGTTCCGCCGCTCCCGCTCTGTAGCTCGCGGGGGA
>DASRQW010000060.1 GCA_035696245.1 Longimicrobiaceae bacterium
AACGAGGCGTACACGCTGCTCCGCCGCCGCAGCCAGCAGCAGAGCCAGTCCATGATCCAGATCGCCCGCGCCGTCGTGGCCGCCGAGGCCATGCTGCGCCGCGCCGCCCGCCCGGCCTGACCCGCACCCGGAACCGGTGACATCCACCCCGGCCCGCCGGCTGCAGCTCGTGCCCGTCGGCCCCGCCGCGTGCATCCCCGCGTGGCTCGGCCCCGCACTGGACGAGACCTTCGGCACTCTCAGCTACCACGGCGAGCCGCTGGAGCTGGACCGCGCGGGCTACGACCCGGCGCGGGGCCAATTCCTCTCCGCACCCATCGTGGACGAACTGGTGGAGCGCGCGCGCTCTGCTCCGCGCGGCGAGGCCATGGAATGGGCGCTGGGCGTCACCGAGGCAGAGCTGTACGCGCCCGGCCTCACCTTCGTCTTCGGCGAGGCGACGGTGGGCGGGTGCGCGGCGGTGGTCAGCACCTCGCGGCTCCGCGACGGCGCCGGGGCGGACCCGCGCGTGTTCGGGACGCGCCTGCTGGCAGAGGCGGTGCACGAGCTGGGGCACGTGGCGGGGCTGGACCATTGCGCCCGCGAAGACTGCGTCATGCACCTGTCGGCGGGCGTGGAAGACACGGACCGCAAAGGCACGCGGCCCTGCGCGGAATGTCGCGTGGCGCTGCAAAGGGCCCGTTGCACATCAAATCCTTGTTCCGGGCCCATTTCGCGATTACCTTGATGCGTCCGCAATGGTATCGCCGCAACGCGCCTTCCAGAACACACCAGCCGCCACCATTCGCGCGTGCCCAGCGCTACCGCCACCATGCACTCCGAATCCCCCAGTTCTTTGCGACGCGCCTACCTGGAGTGGGTCGAGGAGCAGGTCGAGGATTTCAAGGACTCCATCCCGCGCGCCAAGCTGCTGGACTTGGCCGACGAGGTGGCGACGGAGCTGCGAATGAGCCCGGACGGCCAGTACCAGCTCACCGAGATCCTGATGTGCGCCGCGGTCGACCGCCGCATCATCCGCCTGCTCAAGCTGCCGGGGTACCGCGCGTGGGCCGCGCAGCACCGCGTGTCCGCCGCGCCGCAGCCGCACGAGCCGCCGCACCCGGAGCTGGCGCCGCACGAGCCCGCCCGCATCACGGTGCCCCGCATCGCGCCCGCACTCGCGGGTTACGATGCGGCCGCTTGTGTCGTTTGAACACGGAGCCTGATCACTTTTTGACACGCACCGCTTGACCGAGGCCCGGGCAGTCCTCGGCAAACAGATGCGCTACAACGGCTTACGTACACCCGGAAACGGGTACGCGGCGTGCACACACCCGGCCCGAGCGCCTTCCGCGCGACAGGCCGGTTCCTTTTTACATGCGCCGTACCATGCAGATCAAAGCATTCCTGGCCGCAAACGCAGCCGCCGACGCGGCCGACGCCGTGGGCATCGTGGTGCAGGGCGCCCGCCCGGCGCTCGAGGAGCCGTGCCTGGCGTTCGTGTGGGGCGGCGAAGCGCGCCCCCGCCCGTCCCTACCCTTCGGCCGCTGGAAGGCCGCCGGCCGCGCCGCCTGACCCGGCATAGCAGCATCGCCGGACCCACATCGACGGACAACGAAGAGGCGGAGGAGCCAGCAAGCTCCTCCGCCTCTTTTTCGTCCGGCAGCGAACTGCGTCGACGAGGTGTCGATTGGGGAGTCCGCCAGTGCAGGCGGACTTGTGCCTGTGCAGCGCGAATTATCTGTCTCGCGTTTGCTTTGCGCGGGTGCGGCGGGCCCCCCTCCCCGCCTCGCTTAGGCTCGTCGACCCTCCCCCAAAACTGCCTGGGGGAGGGTTGAGTTTCTACCGATCCCCATCCCTCATCGCGTCGAGTACATAACCCCGATCCGCATCTCGGATCTTCGATCGATGCGGTGGCGTCAGATTTCGATCTGGGCGCCGAGCTCGACGACGCGGTTGGGGGGGATGCGGAAGAAGGAGGTGGCGCTGCGCGCGTTGCGCGACATGAGCGCGAACAGCTTCTCGCGCCAGATGGCCATGCCCGGGCGCTTGGTGGCGATCAGGGTCTCGCGGCCCAGGAAGAACGAGGTGTGGCCGGGGCGCAGGTCCAGGCCGTCGGCCTTGGCGAGCTTCAGGGCCTCCGGCACGTCCGGCTCGTCCATGAAGCCGTAGCGCAGGGTGATGCGGAAGAAGCCCTGCCCCAGCACCTCCACGCGAACCCGGTCCGCCACCCCCACATGCGGCACCTCGTCGGTGGAGACACCCAGGAAGACGACCTGCTGGTGCAGCGCCTTGTAGTGCTTGAGGCTGTGCAGCAGCGCCGGCGGGGTGCCGTTGGGGTCGCCGTACATGAAGATGGCCGTGCCGGGGACGCGGATGGGCGAGTTGTTCTTCACGTCCTGCAGGAACAGCTCGGGCGGCAGCGTGCCCGCGTGCAGGCGCTGCGCGACGATGCCGCGACCCTTCTTCCACGTGGACATCAGCGTGAAGACGACGGCGCCGACGACGAGCGGGAACCAGCCGCCGTGCGGGATCTTGATGATGTTGGCCGCGAAGAACGCCAGGTCGATGAGCATGAACGTGCCAGCGAGCGGCACCACCTTCGCCAGGCTCCACTGCCACCGCTCGCGCGCCACCACCGCGAAGAGCAGCGTGGTCACCACCATGGTGGTCGTCACCGCCACGCCGTACGCCGCCGCCAGGTTGGTGGACGACCCGAAGCCCAGCACCAACCCGATGCAGGCCAGCATCAGCCCCCAGTTGATGGCGGGGATGTAGATCTGCCCGCGCTCGGTCTCGGACGTGTGGGCGATCTCCACGCGCGGGCTGTAGCCCAGCTGCACCGCCTGCATGGTGAGCGAGAACGCGCCCGAGATCAGCGCCTGCGACGCGATCACCGCCGCCATGGTGGAGAGCACCACCATGGGGTACAGCGCCCACGACGGCGCCAGCCGGTAGAACGGGTTCGCCGCGGCCGACGGGTCGGAGATGAGCAGCGCGCCCTGCCCGAAGTAGTTCAGCAGCAGCCCCGGCAGCACCAGCCCGAACCAGGCGTACTGGATGGGCTTGCGGCCGAAGTGGCCCATGTCGGCGTACAGCGCCTCGCCGCCGGTGAGCACCAGGAAGACCGAGCCCAGCACCAGGAAGCCGTGCCAGCCGTTGCGGCTGAAGAAGGTGACCGCGTGCCACGGGTTCACCGCCGCCAGCACGCCGGGGTTGTGCACCACCTCCACGATGCCCAGCGCGCCCAGCACGATGAACCACAGCAGCATCACGGGCCCGAAGATCTTCCCGATGCCGCCCGTGCCGCGCCGCTGGATCGCGAAGAGGCCGATGAGGATGACGATGGTGATGGGGATCACGTACGGCGTGAAGAGCGGCGTCGCCACCGTGAGGCCCTCCACCGCGCTCAGCACGGAGATGGCCGGCGTGATCATCCCGTCGCCGTACAGCAGCGCCGTGCCGAACAGGCCTAGCATGATGAGCAGCCACCGCCCGCGCTTGTGCGACTGGAGCGGCGTGACCAGCGCGGTCAGCGCCAGGATGCCGCCCTCGCCGCGGTTGTCGGCGCGCATCACGAACACCAGGTACTTGATGGAGATGACGACGATCAGCGACCAGACGATGAGCGACAGCACTCCCAGCACGTTGTCGGGCGTCACCTGCATGCCGTGCTCTCCGAAGAAGCACTCCTTCATCGCGTAGAGCGGGCTGGTGCCGAGGTCGCCGTACACCACCCCCAGCGCCGCCAGCGTCAAGAGGGCCAGGTACCGCCCGGCAGGCGGCGTATGCCCCGATGTATCCGTCACGTTGCCCGATGCCGAAAGAGGAAAGGCCCCCGCGCACCCGGTGCGCCGCGGCCACCCGCGCGGGACAGCGTCCCGCCGCGCGTTGAGTAGCAACCCCGGTGCCGCTGCACGCAGGAAGGCCCGCGCAGCGAAGGGCCGCGGCGCGGGCGGCGGGTATTGTGACGCCCCTTGCCTCCCACGTCAACCGCGGAACACATGAAGTGCGCGGAGTGCCAGGCGATTGCGCCGGATCACCGGTCGATCCTCACCTCGTCCGGCGACGCACGAGGGCTTCCGTCCGCCATGAAGACGGCCAGACGAACGAAAGGCCCCGGCGTGATGCCGGGGCCCCGTCTCGATCTCGGCCGATGCGCGTCAGTCGGTCGCGCCGTCGTCGGTGGCCGCGATGCCGTTCATCCCCAGCGTGTCCTTGACCTTGGTCTCGATCTCGGCCGCGAGGTCGGGGTTGTCCTGGAGGAACGCCTTGACGTTCTCGCGCCCCTGGCCCAGCCGCACGTCGCCGTAGCTGAACCAGGCGCCGGACTTCTGGATCACCTCGGTCTCCACGCCCAGGTCCACCACGATGCCGTAGTGGTCGATGCCCACGTTGAACATGATGTCGAACTCCGCCTGCTTGAAGGGCGGCGCGACCTTATTCTTCACGATCTTCGCGCGGGTTTTGTTGCCCACCAGCACTTCCTTGTCCTTGATCGACCCGATGCGGCGGATGTCGATGCGGAGGCTCGCATAGAACTTGAGCGCCCGCCCGCCGGTGGTCGTCTCCGGGCTGCCGAACATCACGCCGATCTTCTCGCGGATCTGGTTGGTGAAGATCACCGTGGTGTTGGAGCGGTTGATGGCGCCCGTGAGCTTGCGCAGCGCCTGGCTCATGAGCCGCGCCTGGAGGCCCACGTGGCTGTCGCCCATCTCGCCCTCGATCTCGGCGCGGGGCACCAGCGCGGCGACGGAGTCGATCACGACCACGTCCACTGCGGCGGAGCGCACGAGCACCTCGGCGATCTCCAGGCCCTGCTCGCCGGTGTCGGGCTGCGACACGAGCAGGTTGTCCACGTCCACGCCCAGCTTCTTGGCGTAGCCGATGTCCAGCGCGTGCTCGGCGTCGATGAAGGCCGCCACGCCGCCGGACTTCTGGGCGTTGGCGATCACGTGGAGGCAGAGCGTGGTCTTGCCCGACGACTCGGGCCCGTAGATCTCGGTGATTCGCCCGCGTGGGATGCCGCCGATGCCGATGGCGGCGTCGAGGTTGATGGCGCCGGTGGGGATCACCTGCACCTTCACCACGGGGGCGTTGATCCCCATGCGCATGATGGAGCCCTTGCCGTACGCCTTCTCGATCTGGCTGATGGCGCTGGTGAGGGCCTTCGCCTTGTTGTCGCTGCTCAGCTCGGTTGCTGCGGCCATGTTTCCTCGTGACGGAGCTTGGTCGTTTTCACCCCGGGCGGGGCACGGAAATGATACCCTCGCCCCTCCGGAGCGTTCCCGAAAGAAATGCGAAAGTTGACACCTGCGCAAGGGTTTCGTTCATGCCGGCCGCGCGTCGCGTAAAGGCCGTCCAAAAACCCCGCGAATCAAGCCGTTAGCTCACCCACCACCTCGGCCCACGCGGCCGCCGCGCGTGCGATCCCCGCATCGTCCACGTCCATGTGTGTGACCGCGCGGAGGCGGCGCGGCCCGAACTGCGTCATGCGCGTGCCGCGCCGCTCCAGCGCGCCGAGGACGTCCGCAGGCGCGAGCCGCGCATCGTTCAGGTCCACCATGACGATGTTGGTCTCCGGCACGGGAGCGGAGACGCCGGGCAGCGCGGCGACGGCTTCGGCCAGCTGCTTCGCGCGCTGGTGGTCGGCCGCCAGCAGCGGGAAGTTGTTGCGGAGCGCGTAGAGGGCCCCGGCGGCCATCATCCCCGCCTGCCGAATGCCGCCGCCCAGCCGGCGGCGGACGCGCCAGGCGCGCTCCATCGTCTCCGCATCTCCCGCCAGCACCGAGCCCATGGGCGCGCCGAGGCCCTTGGAGAGCGCCACCATCACCGTGGCCGCGGGCGCGGCGAGGTCGGCGAGCGAGTGGCCGGTGGCGACGGAGGCGTTGGGCAGGCGCGCGCCGTCCAGGTGCACGCGGATTCCGCGTTCGCGGGCTACGTCGGCCACGGCCCGCATCTGCGCGAGGGGCAGCACGCGGCCGCCGGCGCTGTTATGCGTGTTCTCCAGGCAGAGCATGGAGGTCTGCGTCACGTACGGTGACTTCGGCCGGATCGCTTCCGCAGCCAGCTCGGGGGTGAGCAGCCCGTCCGCCGTGAAGACGGCGCGGAGGGAGATGCCGCCCCACGCGGCCGCGGCGGCCTCCTCGTAGTTGAGGATGTGCCCGCCGGAGTCGATCACCGCCTCGGTGCCGGGCTGCCCCAGGACGAGCATGGCCGTCTGGTTCGCCATGATGCCGCTGGGGAAGAAGAGCGCGCGCTCCTTGCCCAGCAGCTCGGCCGCGTACCGCTCCAGCTCCGCGGCGGTGGGGTCGTCGCCGAGCACCGCGTCGCCCACCTCGGCCTCAGCGATGGCGCGGCGCATCTGCGGAGACGGGCGGGTGACGGTGTCGGAGCGGAGGTCGACGGCGGCGGCCTGGTCGTGCGGCATCCTTGGATCTTCCGGTACGGGGCGTTTCATCCCCCGCCGGACGACAGGAGGAGAGGTGGATGCGAAATACTCCACTCCGCCCCGCCTGACAAGGGATGCGGCCCGCGCTCCATGATCTACCCTCGTGACCTTGCCCTCACCGCACCCCGAGCCTCCGCCAAGACGCATCGCCAGCGTCTGCAAGTGGACGGAGAGTACGCCAGCGCCGCACAGAATACAGCACACGACGGCGCAAAGCAAGCCTTTCGATCCGCCGATCGATTTCCGTCAGCTACCACCCATCTGCGGAGAACAGCAGGGTAGGCGACTCTCAACCACCCCGGCCGATACGCGAAGATGCGAGGCAGCCGGATGAGCCGCCTCGCATCTCTCGATACATCAACCGCTTACTTGTCGGCGGAGCCGGGCTCGGCGAGCTTGCGGTGCTGGTCTGCCTTCACCGTCTCGGGCGTGACCTGCGCGAGCGTGGACTGCACCTTGTTCTTGAAGGCGCCCGCGACCACGTGGTCCTTGCCCGCCATCATGGCGTCGAAGCCCTGATGCGCGACCTCGGCGGGATCGTCCTTCTTCCCCGCGCCGACCTTGGTGTCGTCCATCCCCGCGCGGTGGAAGAAGTTCGTGTCCGTGGGCCCGGGCTGGAGCGCCGTGATGGTGACGCCGCTGTCGCGCACCTCGTTGCGCAGAGCCTCGGCGAAGCTGAGCACGAACGCCTTGGACGCGCCGTACACCGCCTCGAACGGCGCCGGCATCTCTGCCGCGATCGAGGCGGTGATGAGGATGCGGCCCTGCCCGCGCGCGACCATATCCCCCAGCACGTGCTTGGTAAGATGGACGACGGAGGTGACGTTGAGGGCGATCAGGTTCAGCTCGGCGTCCAGGTCCGTCTCCAGGAAGGGCCCGCCCACGCCCACGCCGGCGTTGATGGCGATGGCGTCTACCGGCTGTCCCGCAGCCTGGATCGCGCCGACGAGCGTGTGGACGCCGTCGTGAGTGGCTAGGTCCGCGCGGACGGTGTCGACCGTGGCACCGAGCGCCCGGACCTGCGCGGCGGCCGGTTCCAGCCCCTCCCCCGCGGAGGTGACCAGCAGGTCGTAGCCGTTCCCGGCGAACACCTTCGCCAGCTCCAGCCCGATGCCGCTGGACGCGCCGGTGACGACGGCGAAGGGACGGCCCGCCTTGTTGTCGATCTCGCTCATCGATGCATGCTCCTCACGTTTCCCCGGCTCGCGCGCGGCCCTCGCCTGCGCCGGTCCGGGTGTGCTCACGTGCGAGCCGCCTACGCACGGACCAGACCGCCGCGTCCAGGGATTGTCTCACCTCCGCCCGCGTGTGGCATCGGTCCCCGCCTCACCGCCTGGGGAGGGCACTCACGCCGAACCCGCCGAGCGACGTGAGGAAGGCGCGGGCGAACGGCGAACGCTCGATCGCGGCCTCGTCCAGCCTCGTGCTCCACTGCAGGCCGTCGCTGTTGGCGAGAAGGATCAGCGTGACGTGCTCGTCCGGCACCTTGAGATAGAGGGCGGAATAGGCGCCCTCCCACAGGCCGGTGTGCCAGACGACGCGGTGCCCGGCGACGTCCTTCGCGAACCAGCCCAGGCCGTAGGGCAGCCCGGCCCCGGACGGCCCGCGTCCCGGCGTCCACATCGCCTCGCGCGAGGCTTCGGAGACGAGCCTGCCGTCGTCCAGCGCGATGTCGAAGCGTGCCATGTCGCTCGCGGTGGAGACAACGCCGCCCGCAGCACCGTCGCCCTGCGGCGGCGGCTCCGGCGAGCGGACGAGCGCGCCGGTGCTGTCCACGTGGTACGGCTGCGCCTTGTCCGCCGCGAGGTCCGGGCGCAGCGGCAGCCGGCGGTGGATGCGAGCCGACCTCGTCATCCCCGCCGGTCCGAACACGTACTCCGCGACGAGGTCGGAGAACGGCGTGCCGGCCACCTGCGCCATCGGCCGCGACGCCCACGAGTACGACGCAGGATTGTAGAAGAAGCGCGTGCCGACGTCGCCGTTCGCCTGCATGGAGAGCACGTGGCGCAGCGTGAGCGGCTGGCTGTCGCAGTGGTAGTCGTGGAAGAAGATGCCGCCGCCCTGGCGCACGTCGGTGCAGAACTCCGCAAAGCCGTCGTACGTGCTCATCCGCCGGTCCAGGTCCAGCTTGCCCATCTCCACCAGCCGCATGGCCACCACGGCCGAGACGGGCTTCGTGACGGATGCGATGGGGAGCGGCGTGTGTTCCGTCATGGGCCGCCGCGCCTCCACGTCCGCGTACCCGAACCCGCGGCCCAGCACCACCCGCCCGTCCGCGACGACGGCGACGGAGAGGCCGGGGATGCGCACCGCCATCCGCAGCGAGTCGACGGTGGCGGAGAAGCGGGCGATCTCGTCTGCGGAGATTCGCATCCTGTGCTCGCGAGCTGTCGGAAGGGGCGATGGCGCTGACGGGTGCCGTCCCGCGGAGCAAGCGGCCAGCAGTGAAAACGCCCCCGCCGCCAGCATGGCTGACGCGAGGGCGTTCGGTCGAGTCGGAGACAAGATAGGAGTAGTCATGCGGTGACTACGCGGCGTGGAACCGTGAGGATTCGTCGACTCCCGCATCTTCCCGCATCTGTTCGGCCTGATTCCCCGACAGAAGCGTCCGAACAAGCGCCACCGGAACTTACGCTCGATCTGCACCTCGAAGCCACATCCGCCGGAGGACGGCGGGCCAGACACCAGATCGGTCAGCGGATGCGGCGGAAGGCTGCGGGGAGGTCGATGCGGCCTTCGTAGATGGCCTTGCCGATGACGGCGCCGGCGAGGGCGGCGCCGTTCGCGGCCGCGGCGGCGACGGCTTCCACGTCTTCCACGCCGCGCATGCCGCCGGAGACGATGACGTCGGCGCCGGAGAACTCCGCCAGCTTTGCGGAAAGCTCCAGGTTGGGCCCGGCGAACATGCCGTCGCGCTCGATATCGGTGTGGATGATGGTGCGGACGCCCAGGTCCGCCAGCGAGCGCGCCAGGTCGAAGAGATCGGCCGTGCTCTCCTCCGTCCACCCGCGCGCGGCGGGGCGGCGGCCGCGCGCGTCGAGGCCCACGGCGATGCGATCCGCGCCCCAGCGGTCGACGGCGGTGCGCACCAGCTCCGGCTTCTCGATGGCGGCCGTGCCGATGACGGCGCGGGCTACGCCGGCGTCCAGCACCTCGGCGAGGTCGCCTTCCGTGCGGAGGCCGCCGCCGGTCTGGACACGAAGGGAGGTGGACGCGACGAGATCGCGGATGAGCGGACGGTTGCTGCCGTCGCCGAACGCAGCATCCAGGTCGACGACGTGGACCCACGCGGCCCCCGCGTCCGCGAACTGGCGGATCACGGCGTGCGGATCGGTGCCGTAGACGGTCTCGCGGTCGGCGGCGCCCTTCTCCAGGCGCACGCACCGGCCGCGGCGCAGGTCCACGGCCGGGAAAATGTCGATGCGGCGCCCGAGCGCCACGGCGTCACTCGGCATCCGACCGGGGCGCGGAGGTCTTCGCGTCCGCCAGGCGGAACCCGTTGGAGGCGCGGTCCATGAGCGCGACGCGGCCCGCCACCAGCTCGCGGAAGCGGTCACGCCGGCCGCCGGTGAGCGGCTCGCCGGTGAGGTACTTGATGGAGCTCGGGTTCACCGCGACGCCGTCGGTGTGGAACTCATAGTGGAGGTGCGGGCCGGTGGCGAGGCCCGTCATCCCCACGAAGCCGATGAGCTGGCCCTGGCGCACGCGCGTGCCCGGGTGGATGCCCGGCGCGAAGCCGCGCAGGTGCCCGTAGCGGCTGGAGTACCCGCGCGCGTGCCGGATCTCGACGACGTTGCCGTAGCCGCCGCCGTGGCCCGCGCGCGCGACGACGCCGTCGCCCACGGCGCGCACGGGCGTGCCCTGCGCGGCGGCGTAGTCGATTCCCTTGTGGGCGCGGATGCGGTGCAGGATGGGGTGATAGCGCCCGGTGGAGAAGACGGAGCTGATGCGGCGGAACTCCAGCGGCGCGCGCAGGAAGGCGCGCTTGAGCGAGCCGCCGCGGGCGTCGTAGTAGTCCTCCGTCCCATCGGGCGAGCGGAAGAAGTACGCCTCGTGGTCTTCGCCCGCGACGTCGAACTGGACGGCGAGGATGCGGCCGGAGCGCGCGGTGCCGTCGGGCCGCACGTCGCGCTCGTACATGATGCGGTAGCGGTCGCCCGCGCGCAGGTCGCGCGAGAAGTCGACCTGCCAGGCGAAGATGCGGTCCGCCAGCACGTCGGCGATGCGCTCGCGCTCGTTGCGGGGCACGCTGCCGCTGCCGTCCAGCAGGCCCTGGTACAGCGAGGTGCGGACTTCGCCGGCGAGGACGGCGGTGTCGGTGCGGACCGGCACCTCGGCGACGGTGGCGGCCATGGTGCCGCCGTCGTTTCGGATGCTGACCTTGTGGTCCGGGTCCAGGCTCATCTCCAGCTTGCGCAGCTCGCCGGTGGCGGCGGACCGGCGGTAGGCGATCACGGCGCCGGGCCGCAGCGAGCGCAGGTCCTGCTGCGCGCGAAGCTGCTCGATGAGCGCGTGGGCGTCTGCCGCGTCCAGCCGGGCGCGCTCCAGCAGGTCGGACAGCGTCTCGCCCTTCCGCAGCGTGTCGCGGTATGCGGTCTCCAGCGGCGCGGCGTGCAGCGCGGGCAGGAGGGCGGGCGGCGCCGCGGCTTCGTCGGCCTTGGAGGCGGAGGTGACGAAGACGCTGGCGAGCGCGAGGCCGCAGGAGCCGAGGAGGCCGGCGGCGAGGACGCGGTAGGGTCTGGAGATGGGCATCTGGCTGTCCTTCTGGTTGGTTGACTTCACCACCCGGTCACAACACTACACACGGAACTTGGGGTAATTCGCGGCTGGGAGGGGGCCCTCACCCGGCTCGTAAAACTCGCCTGCCCTCTCCCACGGGTGGGAGAAGGCACGAAGCCGTTGGCGTGCTTCGGCAGCGTGGAGGCGGCGGCCTTTGGCTGGGGCTGCGCCCTGCGCTTTCGGGGTGCCGAGGCGGTGGGCGCCGGCTGGGCGGTAGAGCGACGATCCGTCGGGCGCCGTTTGCGGCCGGTGCCGGATGTCACCGCTCCGTCGTTTCTGCTCTTCCCGTCGTTCCGCTGTTCCCCGAAAAGTTTTAGCGGAGGGAGACTCGCGCGGCGGTTTGCGCGAGGCTCGCTCCGCGGGCGGGGAGACCCCGGACGGACGCCAACGGCAGTATCGTTGGCCGGAGGAGGAGGCTCACCGCCCCCGCGCAGGAGACGGGCGGCCAGGCAGTATCGGCCGGCCGGCTCCGGAGCGGTCCATCAGAAACGCGGCCTGTACTGCAAAACATCGGAAAACACGCCGTCCTCCGCGGTGGGAGCGGAGGACGGCGGGGACCGCCTCAGTCCATCTGGCGGCGGATGAAGGTGGGGATCTCCAGGTCGTTGGGCATGGCGCGCTGGTCCGACTGGCGCACCGGCGGCCACCGGTGCAGCGGCGTGGCCCCGGAATCGCTCGCGGCCGGCTGCGGACGCTCCAGCGGCTGGAGCGTGGTCGATGCCGTGTGCGTGTGCGCGGGCGGCGCCGTGGGCGGGCGCAGGCCGGGACGCGTCTCGGGCATCGCGCGCTGGTGCCC
>DASRQW010000061.1 GCA_035696245.1 Longimicrobiaceae bacterium
CGCCATCCCCTCGACGAACCAGCCGGGGACGTCGAAGCGGCGCGCCGCCGCCTCCAGCCCGCCGCCCGCGCGGCCCACGCCGGTGATGTCGTACTGGAAGGCGTGCACCAGCTCGTGGCCCAGCACGTGGTTCGTCTCCTCGTACGAGCCGGCCAGCGGCAGGATCACGCGCTGCTTGAACGCCTCGGTCACGCCGCCGGTGCCCTCGTCGATGTCGCCGCCCAGCGCCGCCGTCTGCTGGAAGTGCGGGTGGCTGGCGTACAGGATGACGGGCTGGCGCTGCTGGAACTCGTGGTCGAGGATGCGCGTGTAGCGCGCGTACCACCGCTCGGCCATGCGGGCGGCGTCGCGCGTGGCGACCTCTTCCTCGGGGTAGTAGTAGATGTCGAAGTGCGGCGTCTTGAGCACCCGGAAGTCGAAGGTGCGGTACAGCACCTTGTTGCGTCCGAAGTACTGGCCCTCCAGGCGGGCGGGCGCGGCGCCCAGCGCGGCCAGACCCAACCCCAGCATGGCGAGCCGTGCGGACCTGCGAGCGAAAGCGGACATTGGAACTCCTGACCGGTGTGTTTGGGTTCTCCGCCGCGAAGCTCCCCGTCCGGAGGGCCTCCGCGCACTCTGCTCCCCTCCCGCGCGGGCGGCCGCCGGAGCCTGGCGCGCCGCCTCCCCTAGCCTGCCCTCCACCCGTGACCGCCCCGCGCGCGGCGCACCGCCGGCGTGAGCCCGCACCGCCCCGCGTACAGCTTCCCTCCACACAACGCGCCGCCCGTCCACGGCGTGACGCCCGCCGCGCATCTCCCTCACCCGCAGGGCATCTCACGGAAGGATCACGCTCCCCCGGCGAGGTTCGGGCCGAAGAACCCGTCCACGGCGTCGCGCCTCCGCCGGCTGGGCCGACGGATGTTCGCAGCACGTTGATGGGCGCAGCCGCGGAATCATCACCGCGCAGCGCGTGCCGCCGTCACCGTGGACGGGCGCTGCTCTGTCCTTCGTGGGACCGGGCGCGGAAAGCGCACCTTCGGGACGGATCCGGCGTCGGCCGCGCGCCATAGACCGCACCTCCGGCAGACGGGCCGCGAGGCGCCGGGTGCAAGAGTCGCGCCTTGTGCGGGCGACGCGCGGACCGTGCGTTTTCCCTGTCCCCGCGTGCGATTTCCCGCGGGTTCGCCGCGCATCTCCCGTGTCCCGCCACGAGCCACCGTCGGTCGCCCCGGGCCCCCACGCGGACCATGGCGCGGGCGGGGTGGTCCGCCGCTTGCTCCGCTCCCGCGCCGGACGGACGTGCGCCGTGCGCGCCCGAAGGCTGGCCAACGGGAGGGACCGTGGACGTGAACGAACCGGCCGCGCTGGCCGAGCGCGAAGCCGCCGCCGGCCACGCGCTGGCGGCCTACCGCGAGCGCCGCCGCCGCCGCCGCGGCGAGGACACCTACTTCGGCAGCGCCGAGTGCCTGCTGGGCCCCCAGGAGACTGACGCGCCGCCCTCGGAAAGGTCACGCCGCCGCATCGAGGTCATGAACGAGGCGGCCGAGGCGGGCATGCCCGGCGACCTGGCCGACCTGCTCTACGAGGTGGCGCTCGAAGAGGGGGTGGATCCCGCGCTGGCCTACGACCTGGTTCGCTCCGGCCTGGGCGTGTGCCCCCCGGCAGAGGGGCTGCTCAACGCGCCCGAGCACCCCACCACCGACAAGTACCGGCCCGAGTGGCTGACCGAGCCCATCCCGCCGGACATCCTGCTGCGCGAGCGCATGCTGCGGCTGTCGTTCCGGCGCCTGCGCAGGCTGCTGGAGTCGCACGACAGCCCGGACGAGGCGTTCAGGGCGTTCGCGCGCGAGCCGGACGTTGGGCAGATGGGCTACTGAGGCGCTGGTGCGGCGGGCCGTTCCGGAGCCGCGCGGCGATACGGCCTGCCGCCCGTCTCCTGCACGGGGTCGGGGAGCCTCCTCCTCCGGCGGGGCGATACTGCCTGCCCCGCCTGCGTCCGGGGTCTCCCCGCCCGCGGAACGAGCCTGCCGATACTACTGACAGTCTCGTTCCGCACCACGTTTGTACGGGTACGGCGGAAGGTGCCGCCTGGGATCTCTCCCGGTCGTCGCCCTGCCGGCGGCAGACGCGAGAATGCGGACGTGCCCCTCGGGCACCGCACACCGGCCGAGGCGCTGGGACCGACGCGGGCATGCCGGCGGGGAGCTTTCGGGGCTCCTCCGAAGCACGAAAATCGGCCCGAGGGCTGGCCGTGGCGGGCGTTTGCCGCGACATTCAACGGTTGTGGTGCGGGGCGGCGGGGTGAAATCATGTCGAGAGAGGACGTACAGTGGCTGACGAGGCAGTGGAGAACGAGACCGTTTCCGGCGGCGGCGAGGCCGCGGCGGACGGGACGGTGGCGGATAACGGGACCGCGGAGCACGACGCGGCGGCCCCGGCCGGGGGCGCGACGAGCGCGGCCGCGGCCCAGGACCGCACGGAGTACGACGAGGATGTGGACGACGACGAGGACGGCGGGGCGGCACAGGACCGGCCCGCGGGGAACACGGCGGCGGGCAACGCGGAGGAAAGCGGCGTGACGTTCAAAGACCTGGGCCTGAGCGGAGAGGTGCTGGCGGCCCTGGAAGCGCTGGGCTACGAGGAGCCCACCCCCATCCAGACGCAGGCCATCCCCATCCTGCTGGAAGGCCGCGACGTGATCGGGCGGGCGGCCACGGGCACGGGCAAGACCGCGGCGTTCGCGCTGCCGCTGGTGGAGCGCATCCGCCCGGACCGCTCGGGCGTGAAGGCGCTGATCCTTGCGCCCACGCGCGAGCTCGCCGTGCAGGTCGCCGAGGCCGTGCACAAGTACGGCGCGAGGCGCCGCGTGAGCGTGCTGGCCGTGTACGGCGGACAGCCCATCGAGCGGCAGCTGCAGCCGCTGCGCCGCGGCGTGGACGTGGTGGTGGGCACCCCCGGCCGCATCCTGGACCACATCCGCCGCCGCTCGCTGGACCTGTCGAACGTGGACTACGTGGTGCTCGACGAGGCCGACGAGATGCTGGACATGGGCTTCATCGAAGACATCGAGGCCATCCTCACCGAGACGCCCGCGGCCCGGCAGACGGCGCTCTTCTCGGCCACCTTCCCGCCCCGCATCGCGGATCTGGCCAAGCGCCACATGCGCGACCCGGAGCGCATCACGGTGAAGGCGGCGCCCATGGAGACGCCGCTGGTGCGCCAGGTGGCGTACACGGTGCCGCGCCCGTACAAGCTGGAGGCGCTGGGCCGCATCCTGGACCTGGAGGCGCCCACCTCGGCCATCATCTTCTGCCGCACGCGCAACGAGGTCGACGAGCTGAACGAGGCGCTCACCGTGCGCGGCTACCGGCCCGAGGCACTGCACGGCGGGCTGAACCAGACGCAGCGCGACCGCGTGATGCGCCGCTTCCGCGACGGCACGGCCGACCTGCTCATCGCCACCGACGTGGCGGCGCGCGGGCTGGACGTGGAGCACGTGAGCCACGTCTTCAACTACGACATCCCGCAGACGCCCGAGGCGTACGTGCACCGCATCGGCCGCACGGGCCGCGCGGGGCGCGAGGGCACCGCCATCAGCATCGTGCAGCCGCGCGAGCGGCAGCTCATGCGGGCCATCGAGCGGCTGGTGGGCCGGCCCATCGAGCACGCACGCGTGCCCACCGCGGCCGACCTGCGCTCGCGCCGGCTGGAGCTGCTGCGCTCCGCCATCCGCGAGACGCTGGAGGAGAACGACTTCGAGATGTACCGCGAGGCCATCTCCCCGCTGGCCGAGCAGTTCGACGTGCTGGACGTGGCCGCCGCCGCCGCCAAGCTCGCCGCCGACGCCAGCCGCGGCGAGGAGCCCGAAGCCGAGACGGAGATCCCTGAGTGGGAACCCCGCCGCGACGACCGTGGCGACCGGGGGCCCAACCCGCGGCGCACCGGACGCACGGATGGCCCCGCGCGCGGCGGCGGGCGGCGCTCGAACGCCAACATGACGCGCCTGTTCATCAGCGTGGGCGCGCGGCGCGGCATCCGCCCCGGCGACATCGTGGGCGCCATCGCGGGCGAGGCGCGCATCCCCGGCGACAGCATCGGGGCCATCGAGATCGCCGACCAGTTCTC
>DASRQW010000062.1 GCA_035696245.1 Longimicrobiaceae bacterium
GCTACTTCGACATCCTCTCGCAGCTCTCCGTCCGCCCGGTCGACACGCTGCAGCTTCTTCCCGTCGACCTCCGCGCGGGCATCTCCGCCGGGATGCGCGACCCGAAGGAAGTGGCGGACCCGGACGCACCGCGGCGGTCGCTGCTCGACTATCTCCCGCCGGACGCCGTGGTCGTCCACCTGGCCGGCAGCGGCACGCCCGCGGAGATGGAGCGCACCTGGGGCGAGGTGCAGCGCCTGCACCTGGCCGAGGCGCAGCGCGGCGGCAGGCCCGAGGCGCCCGAGCGGCTCTTCCTCTCCGCCGCCGACGCGCGGGCGCGGCTCGCGAAGCAGCCGCAGCTCTTCATCGGCAGCGCGGGCGGGGTGCCGCTGCGCCACACGGCCGAGTTCCGCATCGGCCCGCCCGAGGCGGTAGACCGCGACATGCAGCGCCTGGGCGAGATCCTGCGCGCCGGGGCGTCTCGCGGCGAGCGGGCGCTGCTGCTGTGCGACAACCAGGGGCAGATGGAGCGGCTCCAGGAGCTGCTCGACGAGCTGCGCGTGGTGAGCCACGCCGTCACGCTGGGCATCGGCTCGCTGGCCGGCGGGTTCGTGATGGAGGACGCCGAGCCGCCGCTGCGCGTTCTCACCGACCACGAGATCTTCCGGCGCACGCGGCGCATCCGCCGCAAGCGGCGGTTCCGCGGCGGGGCGGCGCTGGAGAGCGTGGCGGCGCTCAAGCCGGGCGACTACGTGGTCCACATGGACCACGGCGTGGGCCAGTTCCGCCGCATGGAGCGCGTCCGCCTGGGCGAGGAGGAGTTCGAGACGCTGGTGATCGAGTACGCGGGCGGCGAGCTGCTGCGCGTGCCCGTGCACCGCGTGGACCTCATCGAACGCTGGGTGTCGGACGGCGACGAGGCCGCCGCGCCCAAGGTGCACAAGATCGGCGGCAAGGACTGGGCGCGCGCCAAGCAGCGCACCCAGCGCGCCATCCAGGAGATGACGAGCGAGCTCCTGGAGCTCTACGCCGCCCGCAGCGCCGAGCGCGGATACGCCTTCTCGCCCGACACGCGCTGGCAGCGCGAGATGGAGTCGGCCTTCCTCTTCGAGGACACGCCGGACCAGCGCCAGGCCACGGAAGACGTGAAGCGCGACATGGAGTCGCCGCGCCCCATGGACCGCCTGATCTGCGGCGACGTGGGATACGGGAAGACCGAGATCGCCATCCGCGCCGCGTTCAAGTCGGTGCAGGACGGCAAGCAGGTCGCCGTCCTCGTTCCCACGACGATCCTGGCCGAGCAGCACATGCACACCTTCTCGGAGCGCCTGGCCGACTTCCCGGTGCGCATCGAGGCCCTCTCGCGCTTCCGCACGGCCAAGGAGCAGAACGAGGCGCTGGTGCGGCTGGCCGCGGGGGAGGTGGACGTGATCGTCGGCACCCACCGCCTGCTCAGCCAGGACGTGGTGTTCAAGGATCTGGGCCTGATCGTGGTGGACGAGGAGCAGCGCTTCGGGGTGAAGCACAAGGAGCTGCTGAAGCACCTGCGCAAGACTACGGACGTGCTGACGCTCACCGCCACGCCCATCCCGCGCACGCTGCACTTCTCCATGCTGGGCCTGCGTGACATGACGCTGATCCAGACCCCGCCGCGCGACCGGCAGCCGGTGATCACTCACGTCCTGCCGTGGACCGACGCGATCCTGGAGGACGCCATCCGCCGCGAGCTGGACCGCGGCGGCCAGGTCTTCTTCGTCCACAACCGTGTGGAGACCATCGCCACGGTCGCGAAGATGGTGCAGGACCTGGTGCCCGACGCGCGCATCGGCATCGCGCACGGGCAGATGCGCGAGAAGGAGCTGGAGGCGGTGATGACCCGCTTCATCGAGGGCGAGGTCGACATCCTGGTCGCCACCGCCATCGTGGAGTCGGGGCTGGACGTGCCCCGCGCCAACACGCTCATCGTCGACCGCGCGGACCACTTCGGCCTGGCGCAGCTGTACCAGATCCGCGGCCGGGTGGGCCGCTCGCACCACCGGGCGTACTGCTACCTGCTGATCCCGGACGAGGTGAACGAGGACGCGGAGAAGCGCCTTCGGGTGCTGGAGCACTACACCGAGTTGGGCAGCGGCTACCGAATCGCCCTCAAGGACCTGGAGCTGCGCGGCGCGGGTAACATCCTCGGCTCGGAGCAGAGCGGCTTCGTCCACGCCGTGGGCCTCGACACGTACATGCGCCTGCTGGAGGAGACGATCCGGCAGATGAAGGACGGCGGCAAGACCGCCGCGAGCATGCTGGCCGAGGTCTCGGTGGACGGTGCGGCGCTGATCCCCGACAGCTACGTGGCCGACGAGGCGCAGAAGCTCCACTTCTACCGCCGCCTGAGCCGCGAGGAGAAGGTCACCGACGTGGACGCCGTGCGCCGCGAGCTGCGCGACCGCTACGGCCCGGTGCCCGAAGAGGTGGAGACGATGCTCGCTACGGCCGCGCTGCGCCTGCTTGGACGCGAGCTCCGCATCGAGCGCATCCTCGTTCGCCCGTGGGACGTGCGGATCAACTTCCGGCACGGCGTGGTGCCGCGGATGTCGCCCCTCCAGCGCGCCTTCGCGGACCGGCAGCTGGCGGTCGATGTCCGGCGCCCGGTTCCTCTGTCGCTCACGCTCACGCGCCACGGCACCGAGCCCATCCTCCCCACGCTCGTGGCCGCCCTGCGCGACCTCACCGCCGACGCCACCTTCCTCGGCGGCTGACGAACATCGACCGATCGAACGTCGGTCGGTCGATGAACAGAAGCGGTTTTCGGTGGATGTCGGGCGGCGGCCTGGCTGTCTGGCAGTTGAAACCGCGGCAACAACAGCGCAAAGTCCGCCTTCGCGGACTAACCCCGGAGCCTTCCGTCACGCCGGAAGCCCGGACGCGCACCGAACCACCAACCCTCTCCCGCTTGCGGGGGAGGGTGCGAGCCTAAGCGAGCGGGAGGGGGCGCCC
>DASRQW010000063.1 GCA_035696245.1 Longimicrobiaceae bacterium
CGTCTCCTCCGCGGGGTCGGGGAGCCTCCTCCTCCGGCGGGCCGATACTGCCTGGCCCGCCTCCGTCCGGGGTCTCCCCGCCCGCGGCGGGAGCCTCGCGTGCTCCACGCGCGCCGACACACCACGCCGCGCGAGTCTCCCGCCGCACATCGTTTTACGGATACCGCGGAACGACAAACCCCGCGCGCGCCCCATCGGTCGCGGGACTCGTCCGATCCATCGAACACCGCCCATCTCACGTCCCTGCCACCCCCCCGGGACCCACCCCTTCGTAGGACGCGGACCTGCGTGTCCGCCGTCCCTCCGCCGCGACGCGGTTCCCGAGCCGCTCACGCCTCACCTCCACCCACCGCAGGCGCGCAGCGCCGAGTCACCACCGCCCCGGCAGCGAGGAGGCGATCTCGACCCATACCAAGCCAGACACGCGCTAATAACCGTACCTTCCCCCACTTGTGGGGGAGGGCAGGCGAGTTTTACGAGCCGGGTGAGGGCCCTCCTACGCCGCCACCTCGATCCCTCGCCCCAGCGTCTTCAGCCGTGCGGCGCAGGCGGATGCGTCCAGCGGGCGGCGCGCGGCGATCTGGCGCATCAGGTGCACCACTTCGGCCCGAAGCTCGGCGTGGCCGGCCGCTGCGCAGTCGTGCGTGTCCAGCACCGCATCCGCGATCTGCCACAGGCGGCGGGGCTCCACCGGCTCGCTGCGCAGAGCGTCGGTGAGCGTGAAGACCTGGATCTTGAGCTGGAAGCGAAGCGCCGTCTGCCGATGCATGGTCATCTCCGGTTGCGCGTTGCCGTCTCTCCCTCGCGCCTCCCCTGGCGCAACCGAAAGAACGCCTGGCCTCGCCACGGAGTCTCCTCCACCGCGTCACGTCCACGGCACGGCTCAGCCGCCGGACGGCATCCTCACCCGTCGTTTGGCCGGTAGGCGCACTGCCGGATCGATGAGCCTCCCCTCCACGGTCGATCCGCATCTCCGTACCATCCCGACAGTTGGCCACGCCCTTGCCTGCGCAGCCGCGCCGGTCGGCAGTGGGTCCGGGTCGTGCATCAACCAACCCGGACGAATCCCGAGACCAATCCGCACGATGAAACCTTTCACCGGTCCCGGGCGTCTGTATACGCAGAACCGGTACGGCTTCGCGCGCGCGGGCTACGGCAGTGGACGCACTCAGACCAGCGAGGGTGAGATGGACACTCGGCGGATCGTAGACGGACAGGGCACGGAATGGATGGTATCGGAAGGGTACGTGTGGACGCCGATGTCGCACGCGGCGCCCGCCGTGTTCCTGGTCTTCCGCGACGGCGCGGGCCGCGAGCTTCGCGCCGACGACGTGCCGCCGCTCGCCCACGCGACGGACGCCCAGCTGCGCGCCCTGCTCCGTTTCCTGCGCGGCCACACCCCGGCCGACGCCGCATCTCCCGGCTCGCCCGCATCCCGCATCTTCCCGCGCTCGCTCCACCCGCCCGCGACGGCGGCCGCCTGATCTTCGCCCCGGTCAGCAAGGGCTGATGCCGGCCCGGCCTCTCCGATGCATCGCATGCGAATCCTCGCGGCCAACGTGGCGGCGAGGATTTCGTTTTCCGATCCTCCGTTCGATATTCCGCGTGCTCCTGACGGTTGCGCCTGACGATCCGCATCTCCACCTGGTGAACGAGATGTCAGCTCCGCATCATCCCGATTCCAACCGCGCCGGGGCGCATCATCATGCGACTGGACGCCGGCCCGCGGGCATCCTGCGGATCGTCGCCGTCATTTCGGTCGTGGCGGCTGCGGGCGGCTGCGCGCTGAACCGCGTGCGCGACGAGCCGGGCGTGGTGAGCGGGACCGTGAAGGTGTCGCCGAAGATGCGGCTGAACCCCGGCGACTACGTGCACGTCACGCTGTACGCTCCCGCGGGCGAGATAGCGGAGGACGTGGTGCGCGCGCCTCGAAAGCTGCCCGTGAGTTTCGTGCTGCGGTACGATCCCGCGCAGATCGACCCCGCGCGCCTCTATTACGTCCGCGCGGCGGTGCTCGATAGCGCACGGCACCTCCGGGCGCTGGCGATCGAGCATTACCCGGTGATCACGCTGGGCGGAACGAACGAGGCGCGCGTCGTCGCGGTGCCAAACGCGGCGGCCACCGCGTCCGGCGTGCCCGCGCTGTTCCGGTGCGCGGGCGGAGCGAGCTTCCGCGTGGAGCTGGGCTGGACCCGCGCATACCTGACCCTCGGAGAGAAGAGCCTGGAGCTGCCCGTCGCCGGCCGGTCCCACCGCCGTTTCGCCGATGCCACGCACACGCTCACGCTCCGAGGCGACTCCGCGCGGCTGGAGCGCGCCGGCCAGCCCGCCCTGGAGTGCGCCGGCGAGCCGATGCTGGGCTGGAGCATGTTCGACCGTGGGGAAGTGGATCTTTACGCGCGGAGCACGGAACCTGGCGCGTACTCCGCCGACCACTGGCTGATGACGGTTCGCGAGGGCGCACGCATCGAGTTCCGCACCAACGGCTGGCGGACACGCGTTCTCACCTCCGCGCCGCACCGCAAGGTGGACCGCCGCACCGGGCGCATCACCTACCGCGCCCATTCCCCAGCGCACCGCCTGATCGTCGTCGCCGAGCCGGGAGCGTGCGCGGACGGAGGCGACACGTTCCCCATGCGTGTGACCGTGCTGCTGGACCGGCGCGAGCTCCACGGCTGCGGCGGGCCTTCCGCCTACCCCCAAGCAGCGGCCACGCCACGCTGAGATCCCCGGCGGCCCGCGGATTGAATATCGCGCCGCGCCTCCCCGCCGCTTTCGCCGCGGGCCCGATCTGCTATCTTCCCGCCGCTCGCGTCACGTCAGCACGCCGGGGAGCCCGCCTTGCCGCCCTCGTCCGCCCGCCTGCCACACGCCGTCCTGTTCGACCTGGACGGCACGCTCGTCGACACGTTCCGCCTGTACGTGGAGTGTTACCGCCGCGCGCTGGCGCCGTACCTGTCCCGCGTGCCGGACGAGGCGGAGATCGTCGCCCGCCGGCCCGCGTCGGAGCGGCGCTTCCTGGCGGACTGGATCGGCGAGCGGTACGCGGAGGACTGCCACGCCGCCATGCTCCGCCACTACGCCGCCCTCCACGCCTCTCTCGGCGAGGGCGAGTACGACGGCGTCCGGGAGATGCTCGCCGCGCTGCGGTCCGCCGGCATCCCTCTCGGCATCGTCACCGGCAAGAGCCGCGCGGCGTGGGAGGTGACCGAGGCGGCGCTCGGCCTCGGCCCGTTCGCGGCGGTGGTGACGGACGACGACGTGGCGGCGCCCAAGCCGGACCCGCAGGGCATCCTCCTCGCGCTCGGGGAGATGGGCGTCGATCCCTCGCGCGCCGTGTACGTGGGCGACGGCTTGGGCGACCTGCGCGCCGGGCGCGACGCGGGCACGCGTGTGGCCGCCGCCCTCTGGCCGAAGACGGGCGAGGGCGAAGCGGACGCGTTCGCGGAAGAGATCCGCCCGCTGGCGCCGGACTGGACCTTCGCGCGGCCGGCAGACGTCACCCGCGCCTTCGCGCCGTGGTGCTGAGCGGCGCTAAACCGCTTGGGTGACGTGAGATGCGCGGCTGGCGGAACGGATCGTGAAGAGGGGCGGGCGCCGCGCGGGCCGCGCGGCGGCGACTTACGAGAACGGATTGGAAGGCAGATGAGCGGGAAGACGGCGGACTGGAAGGACTATCCCGAGCACGACGACGGGGCGGAGCACACCGTGGTGGGCACCATGAAGCGCATGGAGGCGCTGGAGAGCCCGCAGCTGGAGAACACGCGCGACGTGCTCGTCTACCTGCCGCCGTCGTACGGCAGCGGAGAGCGGCGCTACCCCGTGATCTACATGCACGACGGGCAGAACCTCTTCGACCGCGCCACCAGCTTCGGCGAGGAGTGGGAGGTGGACCAGACGCTGGAGAAGGCCAGCGCCGACGGGCTGGAGGCCATCGTGGTCGGCATCCCCAATCTGGGCGACGAGCGGCTGAACGAATACTCGCCCTTCGTGGACGCGAAGCTCGGCGGCGGGCGCGGCGACCTGTACCTGCAGTTCATCGTGGAGACCATCAAGCCCATCATCGACCGCGACTTCCGCACGATGCCGGAGCGCGGGTGCACGGGCATCGCCGGCTCGTCGATGGGCGGGCTGATCAGCCTCTACGCCTTCTTCGAGCATCCGGACGTCTTCGGCTTCACGGGCGTGATGAGCCCCGCGCTCTGGTTCGCGGACCGCGCTGTCTTCGGCGTGGTGGAAGCCGCGCCGTACGTGCCGGGCCGCATCTACCTGGACGTGGGCACCAACGAGGGCACCGAGGAGCTGGCCGACGTGCGCCGCCTGCGCGACCTGCTCACCGAGAAGGGCTACCGCGGCGGGCGCGACTTCCTGTACGTGGTGGAGATGGGCGGCGCGCACAACGAAGCCGCGTGGGCGCGCCGCATGCGCAAGCAGCTCCAGTTCCTCCTCCACGGCCCCGCCAAGCGCAAGCGCCCCGCCAAGGCGCCGGAGCCCGCCGGGGCCTGATCGTCCGAAGCACGAAAAGCAGCACGGCCGCCTTCATCCCAGGCGGCCGTGCTGCTTTTTCCATCTCCGCCGGACGAAACGCCCGGCTACCGCATCTTCAGAGCTTGATCCCGAAGTCGGCGCGGCGGGTCCAGAAGTAGTGCAGGAAGACGGTGCACAGCGCCGCCGCGACCGAGTTGCCGATACGCCCCGCCGGCGTGGCCTCGCCGATCGCGCCGAGGACCGCGTTCAGCAGCGAGAGTGCGGCGCAGACGGCGGCGACCCACCATGCGTCCCAGCGGAACCGCGCCACGCCGCGCGAGATGAGGAACTGGACCACGGCGAGGAAGGCGGCGATGCCCACGATCACGGCGCCGCCGGGCAGCCCCTGCGGGATCCCGATCGCGATGCCGACCAGCAGGATGATCACGCTGCCGACGTAGCCGAGGGTGACGTAGATCTTTCCGGGGATCGCGTGCGCGGAGTACGGGAGGGGTGCGGCGGCGGTCGTGGCTTCGGTGGCTTCCATGTGTGCGTGGGTCCGTGATCGGGGTGGATTTGCCGTGCGGCTGCCCGGCGGGGGAAGGTCAGATCGTGTAGTACGTCGTGAAGAACAGGATGAAGCGGTACGCCTGCACCGCGCCGAGCGTGCCCAGCACCAGCAGCAGGCACTTGCCGGCCGTCGCCCCGCGGCCCTCGCCGTACACGCGGAGCAGGGCGGGGAACAGGTACAGCGCCTCGAGGGTGGCGAAGAGCAGCGTCGCGGGCTTGTCCGTCACCAGCCACCGCAGGTCCGCTCCCGCCGCCCGGCCCGCCAGCACGCCCAGGGCGATCACCAGCATCATCGTGGGGATGAGCAGCAGGAAGATCGCGAAGAAGTGCAGCGAGAACACCAGGTGCTCCACGAAGAACCGCCGCGAGCGGACGTACACGAGCTGCATCAGAAGCGCGAACAGCGGGACGAGGACGATCACCAGCGTCTTCGCCTCGTTCGCCAGCGTGCCGTTGAACAGCGCCTCGTAGCTCGCGAAGGGCATCCCCTTCGCCGCGACGGCGCGCGCCACCATCCGCCGTGCCAGCCCGCTGTACGGCAGGTAGTGCAGGTGTACGTCCAGCGGCGTGGTTAGCATGCTCACGTGCAGGTAGCCCACCAGCAGAAAGAAGAGCACGTTGCACAGCAGGAACACGCGCAGCGGCGGCAGGTATGCCCGCCGGCGGCCCGCCAGGTACTCCACCGTCAGCAGCCCCGGCCGGGTGAGCAGCGCCGCGAACGTACGCGCCGCGTTGCCGTCCAGGTCCGTCACGCCCTTCACCGCGTCCGCCAGGAACCGCCGCAGCGAGTAGTGGTGCGCGCCCAGCCGCTCCTCGCCGCACGCCTCGCAGAAGCGCCCGCCCAGCGTCGCCCCGCAGCTCGCGCAGGCTTCGCCTGCCGCGACCACGACCGCCGGCGAAGGACCTACCGCCGTCGGTCGAGCTGCAAGCGGGTCGGAGAAGGGGATGTCCATCGGCGGATCGGCGGGGAGGACGGGAGATGTGGTGCCGCGGATGTTGCGCTACGGCCTCGGCCTCGCGATGCGTCGCGGAAGCTGCGCGGTGGAGCGGATCGAGCTGATGCAGGCCGGGGTGCGAGGCAGGGGAGAATGGACTGCCCGATACGGCGCCGGGAAGAGCTTGGATGTGCTTGGGGAGATGCGGGTGCGACCGCGCGGACGCCAGCCGGGGAGGCTCGCGTCCGATGCAGGATTCGTTCAGCCCAACGATTCGGCGAGCGCGCGGCTCTCGCGGAAGGCGGCCGAGGCTTCGATGAAGTCCTCGAACAGACGCCGCGTGCCCTCGTCGTCGTCGATCAGCATCTCGGGATGCCACTGCACGCCGACCGCGAAGGCGTCGCCGGTCGCCTCCAGCGCCTCGATCAGCCCGTCGGGCGCCCAGGCGGTGGCGGCCAGCGAGGGCGCCACGCGGGCGATGCCCTGGTGGTGCATGCTGTTGACCTTCACGCTGGTGCCGCCGAAGGCGCGCGCCAGCCGCGAGCCCTCGGCCACGCGAAGGTCGTGCGCCAGGTGGTCGCGCGCCCAGCCCGCGCCGGGGAAGTAGTCGTGCTTGATGGCTCCGGGGAACAGCTCCGCGCAGTCCTGCACCAGCGTGCCGCCCGCGGCCACGTTCATCACCTGCATCCCGCGGCACACCCCGAAGAGCGGCTTGCCGTCTTCCATCGCCCAGCGCGCCAGCTGAAGCTCCACCAGGTCGCGCGGCATGTCGGTACGGCCGCACAACTCGTGGCGCTCCTCGCCGTAGCTCACCGGGTCCATGTCCACGCCGCCGGCCAGGAAGATGCCGTCCAGCCGTTCGTAGATCTGGCGCAGCGTCTCCGTGTCGTCGTCCAGCAGCGGCACCATCCACGGCACCGCGCCCACCGAGGTGCACGCCACGAAGTAGCGCTGGTTCATCACCCACGACGCCGGCAGGTCTTCCGGGATGCGGTCGATGGCCTGGAGCGTCTGGGTGGGGATGCCGATGGTGGGGCGGCGCAGCTGCATGGTCCAACCTCGTTGCTCGGAATACGTTGGGGCCCCGCTCCCCGAAGCAGGAACGGGACCCCGCTGCCTAATCTACATCGTCCTCCGTCTGTTTACAACTCGCCTGACGGAGAGAGAGTCGCAAGGGTGTTGTGGCCCGGATTCGGTGGTTAGATATTTCGATTCCCACATCCGCCGCCGACCAGCCATCGAGAGCGACGCATGCGAAAGCCCGATTCCGCTACCCCGGCTGAAGCCGTCCGCCCCGCCGCGGCCGAGCCTGTCCGCGTCAGCAAGCCCACTCTGCCCGAGATGGTTCAGGAGATGCTCGGCGGCGGGACCTCTTTCGGAGCGCCCTTCCACAGCGAGCTGGACCTGGCCGAGGCCGTGTCGAGCGGATTCCCGACTTCAGTCCTGACTGCGTTGGTCGAGCAGGGC
>DASRQW010000064.1 GCA_035696245.1 Longimicrobiaceae bacterium
TGCTCCATTGGCGTGCGCGTGGAGGACGTGGATGCGCACCACGAGCGTGCAAGTCGCGCCGGCGCCCGGATCCTCAACCGGCCCGAGACCTACCCGTACGGCGAGCGGCAGTATTCTGTGCTCGACCTCGCCGGCCACCGCTGGAACTTCAGCCAGTCCGTCGCCGACTTCGCGCCGGAGGAGTGGGGCGGGGAATCGCCGGACCCATCGTGAGCGCGCCGTCCCGAGCAGCCGCCGTTCGCCGACCCGCTCCGAGTGGCTGCTAATCGCTTTCGATGCGTAGGGCGGGGTGGCGAAGCAAGTGAGGCACACGGACCGATCAAGTTGTCGCGCACAAACAAAGACGAGATCGCCCGCAGCCACCGAAGTGACTGCGGGCGATCCGCGTTCGAGCTCATCTCCCCGGCGAGCTACCTCGCGGGCCTGCCGAGGAGCCGGACCGCGGGCGGCAGCGCTTCCCGCAGCGCCCGCGGCGACTCGCCGAGGTAGATGGTCGCGTGCCGCAGGTCCGGGCGCGGGTGGTACTGCCAGCGCAGCCCGGCGGGCGCGTTCGCGCGGATCGTGTCCGCTAGTCGCCCGGCTTCGGGCCCGATGTCGTCGCCGGCGGACGAGAGATAGAACGTGGCGTGGAGGCGCGGGCGGGCGCGTAGCCGGGCTGCCGCCTTCTTACCCAACTCCTCCTTGTTCCAGTACAGGCTGGGGCTCAGCGCGATGTAGGTGTCGAACAGGTCGGGCTCCAGGAAAAGCGTCTCGGTGACGAACAGCCCGGCCAGCGACTCGCCCATGACCGCCGTCTCGCGCGTCGTGCGGTAGCGCCGCTTCACCTCCGGCATCAGCTCGCGGCGGATGAACGCGCGAAACGCCGCCGAGCCGCCTACGTGGCGCGCGATGGCGCTGTCCGCGTGGACCGTGGTGGGCCCGGTCATGTCCCGCCGCCGCTCCGTGTTCTCGATTCCCACCACGATGGCCGGCCGCATCTCGCCCGCCCGGATCGCGGAATCCACGCTCAGCGCCACGTGCGGGAAGTCCTCCTCCATCCCGCCGTCCGGCATGTAGAGCACGGGAAAGCGCTTGGCGCCCGGCGCGTCGTAGCCGGGCGGCACGTACACGTTGATCCGTCGCGTCTCCTTCAGCACCGCGGATTCCATGGTGAACGTCGCCTGCCGCAGCTCGGATCCTGGCGCGGGCGCTTGAGCGTGCGCCGCCCGGCTCACTCCGCCGAGCGTGAGCGCGGCGAGAGCATATGAGCTGGCGTGCTTCATCAATGATCGCATCGATTTCTCTCCAAGGTGTGTGGCGAGTCTTCCGCGCTGCATCAGGAAGACTATCTGCGGAATGTCCGGCGGGAAATGGGCCGCGCCGTCCAAGTCCGCTACGAGGCCCCATATGACCGGTGCGATGGCTCGGAGGATGTGTTTCATCTATCGTCCATGCTTCGACTTACGAACGGAGATCGGCATCCGCGGTCTTTCGAAGACGCGTCCGCCTCGCAGGCGGTGTTTTCGTCCAGTTTTCAGCCATAGTGGCAGGGGTTTCGGGCACGGAACTTCCTTTGTCCGTGGGCAGCAACGCGGCTCCGCACCGGCGTGAAACCACGCTGGGCGCGGGGATGCTGCGATGGAACGCTGCCGAGGCAGCCGTTTCCCACCGAAACGGAAGGAAGACGGGATGATCAACTTCGACCGGCTGACCGTGAAGTCCACGGAGGCCATCCAGGAAGCAGCCAACGCCGCCCGCAAGGCGGGAAGCCCGGCCATCGAGGACGTGCACCTGCTCTCCGCCCTGCTGGGGCAGGAGGACGGCATCGTGGTGCCCATCCTCCAGAAGGTGGGCGTGAACGTGGCCCGCCTCACCGCCGACCTGAACGCGGCGCTGGGGCGCCTGCCCAAACAGTCCGGCGGGGCCCAGGCCACCATCTCGCGCGAGCTGAACGAGGTGCTGGACCAGGCGGAGAAGGAGGCGCACGACCTCAAGGACGAGTACGTCAGCACCGAGCACCTGCTGCTGGCGCTGGCCGAGAAGAAGGGCAGCACCACGCGCGACCTGCTGAGCGCGCAGGGCGCCGGCCGCGACGCGATCATGCAGGCGCTGGAGCAGGTGCGCGGCTCGCACCGCGTGACGGACCAGAACCCGGAAGAGAAGTACCAGGCACTCCAGCGCTTCTCCATCGACCTCACCGAGCGGGCCCGGCGCGGCAAGCTGGACCCGGTGATCGGCCGCGACGAGGAGGTGCGCCGCGTGATCCAGGTGCTGTCGCGCCGAACCAAGAACAACCCCGTGCTCATCGGCGAGCCGGGCGTGGGCAAGACGGCCATCGTGGAAGGGCTCGCCCAGCGCATCGTCAACGGCGACGTGCCCGAGGGGCTGCGCGACAAGACGCTGATCTCGCTCGACATCGGCTCCATGCTGGCCGGCGCCAAGTACCGCGGCGAGTTCGAGGAGCGCCTCAAGAGCGTGCTCAAGGAGCTTACCGACAGCGACGGCAAGTTCATCGTCTTCATCGACGAGCTGCACACCATCGTGGGCGCAGGGAAGACCGAGGGGTCGCCGGACGCCGGCAACATGCTCAAGCCCGCGCTGGCCCGCGGCGAGCTGCGGCTCGTCGGTGCGACCACGCTGGACGAGTACCGGACGCACATCGAGAAGGACGCGGCGCTTGAGCGGCGCTTCCAGCCCGTGTTCGTGGGCGAGCCGTCGGTCGAGGACACCATCGCCATCCTGCGCGGCCTCAAGGAGCGGTACGAGGTGCACCACGGCGTGCGCATCACCGACCCGGCCATCGTGGCGGCGGCCACGCTCAGCAACCGCTACATCGGCGACCGGTTCCTGCCGGACAAGGCCATCGACCTGATCGACGAGGCGGCCAGCCGGCTGCGCATCGAGATCGACAGCCTGCCGCAGGAGATCGACGAGGTGGAGCGCCGCGTCACGCAGCTCCAGATCGAGCGGCAGGCGCTGTCGCGCGAGAGCGACCCGGAGAGCGCGGAGCGTAGGCAGCGCGTGGAGCAGGAGATCGCCGAGCTCACCGAGCGCTCGTCGGGCATGAAGGCGCAGTGGCAGGGCGAGAAGGAGGTCATCTCCGACCTTCGGGAGATGAAGGAAAGGCTCGACGCCCTGAAGGTGGAGGTCGACCGCGCCACCCGCACCGGCGACCTGGCCCGCGCGGCCGAGATCCAGTACGGCGAGATGCCCGCGCTCCAGAAGGACATCGCCGAAACCGAAGCGCGCCTGGGCGAGCTGCAGAAGACGAGCAAGTTCCTCAAGGAGGAGGTGGACGCCGACGACATCGCCGAGGTGGTGGCGCGGTGGACGGGCATCCCCGTGCAGCGGATGCTGCAGAGCGACCGCGACCGCCTGGCGCACCTGGACGAGCACCTGAACAAGCGCGTCATCGGCCAGCCGGAGGCGACGACGGCGGTGGCGGACGCGGTGCGCCGCTCCCGCGCGGGCCTCCAGGACCCGAACCGCCCCATCGGCTCGTTCATCTTCCTGGGCCCCACCGGCGTGGGAAAGACCGAGACGGCGCGCGCCCTGGCCGAGTTCCTCTTCGACGACGAGGAGGCGATGGTGCGCATGGACATGAGCGAGTACATGGAGAAGCACGCCGTCTCGCGCCTCATCGGCGCGCCTCCCGGCTACGTGGGGTACGAGGAGGGCGGGCAGCTCACCGAGGCCGTGCGGCGCCGCCCGTACAGCGTGGTGCTCTTCGACGAGGTCGAGAAGGCGCACCCGGACGTGTTCAACGTGCTGCTCCAGATCCTCGACGACGGGCGGGTGACGGACAGCCAGGGACGGACCGTGAGCTTCCGCAACACGGTCATCATCATGACCAGCAACATCGGCAGCCCGCTCATCCTGGAGCGCTCGTCGCGCATGTCCGACCCGCAGGTCGCCGCCGAGGTCGAGGCGCTGGTGCTGGCGGAGCTGCGGCGGCACTTCCGCCCGGAGTTCCTGAACCGCGTGGACGACGTGATCGTCTTCCGGCCGCTGGGCGCCGAGCAGCTCACCACCATCGTGGACCTGCAGCTCCGCCGCTTGGAGAAGCTGCTGGCGGAACGGAAGCTGTCGCTCCACGTGACCGACAGCGCGAAGCGCTTCATCGCCGAGGAGGGGCACGACCCGGCCTACGGGGCGCGGCCGCTCAAGCGGGCCATCCAGCGGCTGGTGCAGAACCCGCTGGCCATCCGGGTGCTGGAGGGCGCCTTCGGCGAGGGCGATACCGTGGTGGTGGACCACGAGCCCGGCGCGCGCCAGGTCACCATCCGCCACGGCGCCCCCGCGCCGCGCGAGGCGGCGGGCGTGGCTTGACACCCGCTCGGGTGAGCGTCTAACGTTCGGGGCCGGCCAACCTTGGCCGGCCCCGTCCGCGTTCTCCTTCCCTTCCGCAGAGGCCTCCTAGTGCACCCCAGGCGCATCGCATCCCTCTTCGCCGCCGCGTTCCTCGCATTCGCCGCGGCCTGCGGCGGCGGGGCCCCGTCCGGTCCGCGCGCCACCCCGCACGGCATACCGGGCGCCGTTGCCCCCGCCGCCGCCGTCGAGCAGTTCCTGCGGCTGGCCGAGCAGAAGCAGTACCTGGAGATGGGCTGGATCTTCGGCACGCGCGAGGGCCCGGTGCTGGAGCGCATGCCGCAGGGCGAGGTGGAGCAGCGGATGTACGGCCTGGCATCGGTGCTGGAGCACGACCGCTTCGCCATCCGCGACCAGCAGCCCGTGCCCGGCGGCCTGGGCACCGAGACGCAGATGACCGTGCGCATCCACAACCGCACCGGCGACGTGGACGTGCCGTTCACCGCCGTCCGCGGCCCCGGCGACCGCTGGTTCGTGGAGAAGATCGACGTCGAAGCCGTCACCAAGCTCCACTGAGCCGCACGTCCGTTGCCAGAAAGCCAATCCCCCTCGTCCGATGCCGCGGACGAGGGGGATTCGTGTGTATGGAGCGGTGGGTGTTCCGTCCTGCTTCCCTGCGCGTCGAATTCTCGGCCGGGACCGACGCTCTGGGGTTAGTCCGCGAAGGCGGACTTTGCGCAGTCGTTGCCGCGGGTTCAACCGCCAGCCGAGCCGACCCGGCTCCCCTCGACCGAATCCGCCTCAGTGCGCCGCTTCCACCAGCTCGATGAGGACGCCGTTGGTAGAGCGGGGGTGGAGGAAGGCGACGCGGTGGCCGCCGCCGCCGGTGCGGGCTTCGCGGTCGATCAGCTCGTAGCCCTCGGCTTCGTAGGCGGCGAGGGCGGCGGCGATGTCGGGGACGCGGTAGGCCAGGTGGTGCATGCCGGGGCCGCGCTTCGCGAGGAACTTGGCTACGCCGCTGTCCTCGCGCGTGGGGGCCAGCAGCTCCACGCGGCCGGGGCCCTCGCCCACGAAGGCGATCTCCACGCCCTGCGACTCCACCGTCTCGCGGCCGTAGCCCTTGCCTCCGGTGATAGATTCGAAGGCGGGGAGGGATTCGTCCAGCGAGCGCACGGCCACGCCCACGTGGTCCAGCACCAGCTCCGGCATTCCGATCCTCTTCGCGTGGCGGGTGTATGCAGTGAACAGCTGGCACAAGAATAGCGCGCGCCCACGGGCGAGGCTACCGGACCGATTCACAGGGGAAGAACGAAAATGGCACAGAGCGAGAACGTGGTCACCGTCACCGACGACAACTTCGAGACCGTGATCGCCGGGGCGCAGGGCCTGTCGATGGTGGACTTCTGGGCCGTGTGGTGCGGCCCGTGCAAGATGATCGCGCCCATCGTGGAGTCTCTGGCCGACCAGTACGCGGGCCAGGTGACCGTGGGCAAGATGGACGTGGACAGCAACCAGCGCACCGCGG
>DASRQW010000065.1 GCA_035696245.1 Longimicrobiaceae bacterium
GCTCGGCGCCGGTGGTGCTCCTCAACCAGGCGGCGGCGCGGCGCTTCTTCGCGGGCGAGGATCCGCTGGGCCGGCGCATCGAGCTGGGGTGGACGCGGGACGGCGTGGCCGTCGGCGGCGAGGTCGTGGGCGTGGTGGGCGACGTGCGCGAGGACGCGCTGGAGCACGGCGCCGAGCCGGAGATCTACATCGCCGCCGCGCAGGTGCCGCCGCCCAGCATGAACGTGGTGGTGCGCGCGGCGGGCGACCCGGCGGCGCTGGCCCCCGCGCTCCGCCGCGAGGTCCGCGCGATGGACGCCAACCTGCCGCTGCGCAGCCTGCGCACGGTGGACCGCGTGCTGGCCGAGTCGGTGGCGCGGCCGCGCTTCTACATGCTGCTCCTGGCGGTGTTCGCGGGCGTGGCGCTGCTGCTTGCCGCCATCGGCATCTTCGGGGTGATGGCGTACTCGGTGTCGCAGCGCACGCGCGAGATCGGCATTCGCATGGCGCTGGGGGCGGAGCCGCGGGCGGTGCTGCGCAACGTGGTGGGCGGGGCGATGAGCCTGGTGGGTGTGGGCCTGGGCGTGGGGATCCTGGCCGCATTCGCCGTCACGCGCATCCTGCAGGGCCTGCTCTTCGAGGTCACGCCCGCGGACCCGGTGACGTACCTCGCCGTGAGCACCACCCTCGCCGCTGTCGCACTCGGCGCCGGCTATCTCCCCGCCCGCACGGCGACGCGCGTGGACCCGATGGTGACGCTGCGGCACGAGTAGGGCAGGGCGCTGCGGAGAGATGCCCCCTCCCCCAGCCCCTCCCCCAAAACTGCCTGGGAGAGGGGAGCCAGATCACGGTGGGGTGAGGGTTTGCGCGATTTCGGGTGTCGAAGAGCGCGGGTGGGCGGTCGGTACGGCGGCCCGCTCGGTGACTGAGCATGCGATGTCGTCGAGGAGCGCTGAAGCTCGGACCTCCCCACGATGCGCATCCCGATCACCTCGTCGTTGGCGCTGCAACTGCGCCCGATCCGCTCCAAACCCAAATCCCGCAAGCAGTTCTCCCCTCTCCCGCTTGCGGGGGAGGGGCCGGGGGAGGGGGCACCCTTCCGCAGCCTCCAAACCTCGGCATCGCTCGTCAGCAGCTGTTGTCCGGCGCCGTCCGGTGCCGGGACCGCCAATCCCACGAACGGACACATCCGCCGCGCATCCGCCCCCGCGCATATGCCGTAAGACGTTGCAGTAGATGTGGATGCACGCCGGGCGACAATGGGCGCGGTTCTGGCCTCGATCATTGGAGCCGCGAGGGCGGGCGGCTCGACCACTCCAGACGGGAATCGCACGATGGACACGCTTCTCCAGGACGTCCGCTACGCGGTGCGCACGCTGATGCGCAGCCCCGGCTTCGCGCTGGTGGCGGTGCTCACGCTGGCGCTGGGCATCGGGGCCAACACGGCGCTGTTCACCATCCTGGACGGCGTGTTCGTGCGTCCGGCGCCGGGCGTGAACGGCGGCGGGCGGCTGGTGTGGGTGGCGCAGCAGTACGCGGGGGGCAACTCCACCCGGATGTCGCTGGCCGACCTGCGGGACTACCGGGCGGGCACGGCGGGGGTGATGGAGGAGCTGGCGGCGTACCGCGAGGTACCCATGGCGCTGGGCGGCGACGTGCCGGAGCGAATCCGCGGTGAGGTGGTGACGGGCAACTACTTCACCGCGCTGGGCGTGCGCCCCACCGCCGGCCGCCTTTTCACCGGGGCGGACGACCGCACGTCGGCCGCGCCGGGCGTGGTGGTCTCGCACGCGCTGTGGACGCGGAAGATGGGCGGCGACCCGGCGGCGATCGGGCGCGACGTGGTGCTGGACGGGCAGCACTTCACGCTCGTGGGCGTGGCGCCCGCGGGCTTCTACGGCCCCGCGCTGGGCGAGCGCGTGCCCGACGCGTGGGTGCCCGTGGAGGCGTACCGCGCGCTCATGCCCCGCGAGCGCGTGCGGATGGACGGGCGCGGCTTCAGCGACTTCGCCGCCATCGGGCGGCTGCGCGAGGGGGCGGACGTGCGCGCGGCGGACGCCGCGGTGGCCACGGTCGCGAGGCGCCTGGAGCAGGCGTTCCCGGTGGAGCACGACCACGTGACGGCCAGCGTGTCGCGCGTGCACGGCTCCGCGCCGGCGGGGAACAACGACGAGCCGATCTTCCTCTTCGCGCTGGGCCTGGGCGTCACCGGCATCGTGCTGCTCATCGCGTGCGCCAACGTGGCGAACCTGCTGCTGGGCCGCGCCGCCGCCCGCCGCCGCGAGATCGGGATCCGCCTGGCGATGGGCGCGGGCCGCACGCGCCTGGTGCGGCAGCTGCTGACCGAGAGCGTGCTGCTGGCGGCCCTCGGCGCGGGCGCGGGGCTGTGGGTGACGGTGTGGGCCACGGGGCTGCTGCTGCACCGCCTGCGCGTGCCCATCCCCCTCTCGCTGCGGGTGGACGGGCCGGTGCTGGCGGCCACGGGCGGGCTGGCGCTGGTGACGGCGCTGCTCTTCGGGCTGCTGCCCGCGCTCCAGGCCAGCAGCCCGGACGTGCTGCCCGCGCTGCGCGACGGCGGCGCGGGGGCGGGAAGCCGCTCCAAGCTCCAGCGCCGCTTCGCCGCCGCGCAGGTGGCGCTGTCGCTGGTGCTGCTGGTGTGCGCCGGGCTCATGCTGCGCAGCCTGGGCAAGGCCGGCAGCGTGGACCTGGGCTTCACGGCGCCGGAGAAGGTGCTGGCCGTGTCGCACGACCTGGCCACGCAGGGCTACTCGCCGGAGCGGGCGGCGGCGTTCGGGCGCGAGCTGCTGGAGCGGGCGCGCGCGGTTCCCGGCGTGCGCTCGGCCGCGCTGGCGACGTCGGTGCCGTTCGGCGAGACGTGGTACGGCAACGGGATCACGCTGCCCGGCCACGAGAAGGACGGCATGGGCGAGGGCGGCACCGCGTTCACCGCGGCGGTGTCGCCGGGCTTCTTCCGCACGCTGGGCGTGGCGCTGGCGGCGGGGCGCGACGTGGCGGACGCGGACCGCGCGGGCACGCAGCCGGTGGCGGTGGTCAACGAGACGATGGCGCGCCGCTGGTGGGCGGGCGAGTCCGCCGTCGGCAAGCACTTCCGCATCGGCGGGGAAGGGCCGGACTACGAGGTGGTGGGCGTGGCGCGCGACTACCGCTACATGGGCCTCAGCGAGCCCATCCGCCCGTTCGTGTACCTGGCCGCCGCCCAGGCGCCGGAAGAGGGCCGCGAGACCACGCTGCTGGTGCGCGCGGACGACCCGGCGAAGGTGGCGGGCCCGCTGCGCCAGGCGGTCCGGGAGATGGACCCCGCGCTGCCCGTGTACGACGTGCGGACGCTGGCCGGCTACGTGGAGCAGCAGCTGGAGCCCAAGCGCGCGGGCGGCACGGTGCTCACGCTCTTCGGCGGGCTGGCGCTGATGCTGGCGGCGCTGGGCGTGTACGGCGTGATGGCGTACTCGGTCGCGCAGCGCACCCGCGAGATCGGCGTGCGCGTGGCCTTGGGCGCCCGCGCGAAGGACGTGATGCGGCACTTCGTGGGCGAGGGCGCGCGGCTGGCCGCGTGGGGCATCGGCGTGGGGACGCTGTTGGCGGCGGGCGTGACGCGGCTGCTCTCCAGCGTCCTTCTGGGCGTCACCGCCACGGATTTCGCGACGTTCGCGGGCGTCGCGCTCCTCCTCGCGGCCGCCGCCGTCCTCGCCAGCTGGATCCCCGCCCGCCGCGCCATGCGCGTGGACCCCATGGTCGCCCTGCGCCAGGACTGAGCGTCAGGCGAAGCGGTGTGGTGGTCGGGAGATGCCAGGCGGCGCGGCAGCGTATCGAGTATTCGCAGACCGGGGACGAACATTCCGCCGCTGTGGAGCCTCGTCCGAAGGACGACCGCAGTCCATAGCCGGTCGTTTCATACCACCGGCTGGCGGCCCGAGACGACCCGGCCACGCCTCGACCATCCTTCGGTCGATCCCGACGCCCGGCATGGCTCACCGGCGCCGCATCGACCGAGACGCCCGCATCCACTGCCGCGCATCGGCCGAGATGGTGAGGCGAGCCGATGTCGTGGCGCGGCCGAAGTAAGGCTTTCCTCCGGGAGATACGCGTCCGCTGCGCATCTTCCGAACATCCATCCAACGACAACTCCTACCTGCGAGCCCTCCCATGGACTCCTTCCTCCAGGACCTGCGGTTCGCGGTGCGCACGCTGGGGCGCAGTCGCGGCTTCGCGGCGGTGGCGGTGCTGTGCCTGGGGCTGGGCATCGGCGTGAACACGGCCATCTTCAGCATGGTCAACGCGCTGCTGCTGCGGCCCTTCCCCTTCCGCGACCCGGACCGCGTGGTCTCCGTCTACTCCCGCGAGACGCGCAGCGGGGACAACGAGCAGAGCTCCAGCCTGGCCGACCTGCGCGACTGGAAGCAGCAGACGCGCGTGTTCGACGGCCTGGCGATGCTGTACTCGCGCAACTTCGCCATCGCGGGCGACGGCGAGCCGGAGCGCGTGGAGGGCTGGGCCGCCACGCCGGACCTCTTCCCCCTTCTGGGCGTGGCCCCGGCGCTGGGCCGCGGCTTCACGGCGGCGGACGCCGTGAAGGGCGGCGACCGCGTGGCGGTGCTCAGCGACGCGCTGTGGCGGCGGCGCTTCGGCGGGAGCCGGGCGGCGGTGGGCGGCAAGGTGCTGCTGAACGGCGTGCCGTTCACGGTGGTGGGCGTGATGCCGCCGCACTTCCAGTTCCCCGAGAAGAGCGAGATGTGGGTGCCGCTGGTGCCCGACCCGGCCGAGGCGCGCTCCGAGCGCTACGTGTACGGTGTGGCCCGCCTGCGCCCCGGCGTGACGCCGCAGCGCGCGCAGGCCGAGCTGGACGCGGTGGGCCGCCGCCTGGCCGCCGAGCACCCGGAGAGCAACCGCGGCTGGATGCCCAGCGTGGAGACGTACCGCGACGACATGGTAGACGGGGACCTGCGGACCATGCTGTACCTGCTGCTGGGCGCCGTGGGCTTCGTGCTGCTCATCGCCTGCGCGAACGTGGCGAACCTGCTGCTGGCCCGCGCCACCGCCCGCAGCCGCGAGATCGCCGTGCGCGCGGCGCTGGGTGCCGGCCGCGGACGGTTGATCCGCCAGCTCCTCGTCGAAAGCGTCCTCATCGCGCTCGCCGGCGGCGTGCTGGGCGTGCTGATCGCCGTGTGGTGGATCGCACACATGGTAGGCGGCATCCCCGAGCAGCTGCCGTACTGGATCGACTTCTCGGTGGATTACCGCGTGCTCGCCTACACCTTCCTGCTGTCCGTGGCGACGGGCGTCATCTTCGGCATCGTCCCGGCGCTGCGGGCGTCGCGGGCGGACGTGCAGGGTGCGCTCAAGGAGGGCGGCCGCGCGGGCGAGGGTGCGGGCGCCGGCCGGCTCCGCGGCGCGCTGGTGGCGGGCGAGATCGCGCTGTCGCTCGTCCTGCTCGTGGGCGCCGCGTTCATGGTGCGCAGCTTCCTGGCGGTGACATCGGCAGATGCGGGGTTCCGGACCGAGGGGCTGCTGACGCTGCGGACGTACCTGGCGGGCGAGCGGTACGCGCCGCTGGCCGCCCGCGCGGCCTTCTTCGACCAGGCCGTGCGCCGGGTGGAGGCGCTGCCGGGCGTGGAGCGCGCCGTCGCCACCGGCGCCATCCCTGGCGCGGAGGAGGGCGGCGCCTGGCCCGCCGCCGCCGAGGGCCAGCCGGTGCAGCCGGGCGACGAGCCCACGGTGATGCGAGTGCCCTCCACGCCCGGCCTCCTCGCCGTCCTGGGCCAGCGGCTGGTCGCGGGCCGCGAGTTCACGGCGGCGGAGAACGCGGACAGCACGGCCGCGGTCGCCATCGTGGGCGAGTCGGTGGCGCGGCGCTTCTGGCCCAAGGGCGGGGCGTTGGGGAGACGGATCCGGCTGGGCACCGACGCGGAGGACCCGTGGCTCACGGTGGTCGGGATCGCGCCGGACCTGCACTACGGCGAGTTCGGCAAGGCGTCGCCCGCGTCGAAGCTGCAGGTGCACGTGCCCTACGCGCGCGACGGCTGGCGCACCATGCGGCTGCTGGTGCGCGTGCGGGGAGATGCGGGTGCGGCGGCGGGCCCCGTGCGCCGCGCCATCCACGCGGTGGATGCGACGCTGCCCACGTACGACGTGCGCACGATGGCCGAGGTGCGCAGCTACGGCGCGTGGCCGTCGCGCCTGTACGGCGAGATCTTCGCCTCGTTCGGCCTCCTGGCGCTAGCCTTGGCCGCCGTGGGCGTATACGGGGTGATGGCGTACGCCGTCTCGCAGCGCTCGCGCGAGATCGGCATCCGCATGGCGCTGGGCGCGCAGACGCGCGACGTCCTGCGCCTCGTCGTGGGCCAGGGCGCCGGGCTGGCCGCCATCGGGATCGGACTGGGGATGCTGGGCGGCGCCGGCGTGGCCCGCATCCTCGGCTCCATCCTGTACGGCGTGCACGCGGCGGACCCGGCCGCCTTCCTCGCATCTCCCGCGGTCCTCGCCTGCGTGGCCCTCCTCGCGAGCTGGCTGCCGGCACGCCGCGCCACGCGGGTCGACCCCATGACCGCCCTCCGCCAGGATTGAGGCAGATGGACATCCTTCTCCAGGACCTGCGGTACGCCGTGCGCACGCTGCTCCGCGCGCCGGGCTTCACCGCGGTGGCAGTGCTCACGCTGGCGCTGGGCATCGGCGCGACTTCAGCCATCTTCAGCGCCGTGTACGCCGTCGTCCTGCGGCCCTTCCCGTTCGCGGACCCGCAGCGGGTGGTGCTGATGGAGGAGACGTGGCGCGGTGAGCCGGGCGACGTGTCGCCCGCCAACTTCGTGGAGCTCCTGGGGGAGAAGGGCGTCTTCGAGGGCCTGGCGGCGTCGCGGTCCGGCAGCTTCAACCTGGACGCGGGCGGCGAGCCGGAGCGCGTGGAGGGCGAGCGCGTGACCAGCGGCTACTTCGCCGCGTTCGGCGCCGCTCCCGCGCTGGGCCGCACCTTCGCGCCGGCCGAGGACCCGCCCGGCGGCGAGCGCGTCGCCATCGTCAGCCACCGGCTTTGGATGCGGCGCCTGGGCGGCGACGCGGCCGTGGTGGGGCGCCCGGTGCGCGTGGGCGGCGAGCCGTACACCGTGGTGGGCGTGATGCCGCAGGAGTTCGACGCGACCGCGGGACCGTCGGACCTGTGGCTGCCGCTCGCCCTCACGCCCGAGCAGGCGTCCAAGCGCGACGAGCACTACCTGATGGTCTTCGGCCGGCTGCTGCCCGGCGTCACGCTGGAGGCGGCGCGGGCGCGGATGGCCGCGGCGGGGGCGGGCCTGGTGCGGCGCTTCCCCAAGGACAACGCGGAGCGTTCGCTGCGGCTCACCCCGTACGTGGACGCGGTGGTGGGCGACTACCGCCAGCGGCTCATGGTGATGCTGGGCGCCGTGGGCTTCGTGCTCCTCATCGCCTGCGCCAACGTGGCGAGTTTGGTGCTTGCCCGCGCCGCCGGCCGCTCGCGCGAGATCGCCATCCGCGGCGCGCTGGGCGCCGGCCGCTGGCGCGTCGTCCGGCAGATGCTCACTGAGAGCGCGGTGCTGGGCGGCGCGGGCGCGGCGGCCGGGCTGGCGCTGGCGTGGTGGGGCGTCGGCGCGCTGGTGGCCGCCGGCCCTCCGGGAATCCCCCGGCTGGAGCAGGCCGCCATCGACGGGCCCGTGCTCGCCTTCACGGCCGCCGTGGCGCTCGCCAGCACGGTGCTGCTTGGCCTGGCGCCCGCGCTCCGGGCGGCGCGGCCGGACCTGCAGGGCACGTTGAACCAGGGCGGGCGGGGATCGACCGCGGGCCCGGCGAGCGACCGCCTGCGCGCCGCCCTGGTGGTGGGCGAGGTCGCGCTGGCGCTCACGCTGCTCGTGGGCGCGGGGCTGCTGGTGCGGAGCGCCGTGCTGCTGGCCGGCGTGCAGCCGGGCTTCGACCCGGACGGGCTCGTCGCCGGCCGCCTCTCGCTGCCCGCCGCGCGCTACGCCCGGCCGGAAGACGTGTCCGGAGCGATGGAGCGCATCGCCGCGGAACTGGCCGCCACGCCGGGTGTGGAGGCGTCGGCCGTGGCGACGACGGCGGCGTTCGACGGCGCGGGGAGCACGAACGGCCTGGTGCCCGAGGGCCGGCCGCTGGAGGCGGCGAGCGCCATCGACAGCCGCATGCGCATCGTGACGCCCGGCTACTTCGGCGCGCTGCGGATCCCGCTGCGGCGCGGGCGGGACTTCACGGCGGCGGACGGGCCGGGCGCGCCCAGGGTGATCGTGGTGAGCGAAGCGTTCGCGCGGGTGGCGTGGCCTGGGCAGAACCCCATGGGCAAGCGCATCGCCTGCTGCGAGGCGGGCCCGGACGGCGCGCCGCTGTGGAAGGAGGTCGTGGGCGTAGCGGGCGACGTCCATTCCGACGGTCCCGCGCAGCCGTCCGGGCCGGAGTTCTACCTGCCCGTGCGCCAGGCCCCCGCGGCCGCGTGGAGCTGGACGCAGCGCTCCATGACGCTGGTGGCGCGCGGGCGCGGCGGCTCCGGCGCGGTGACGGCGGCCATGCGCGCCGCGGCACATGCGGTGGACCCCTCGCTGCCGCTGTACGAGGTCGCCACGCTGCGCGACCGCATCGGCCAGTCCACGCTGCGCGAGCGGTTCAACGGCGGGCTGCTGTCGGTGCTGGGAGCCATCGGGCTGCTGCTGGCGGTGGTGGGCATCTACGGCGTCACCGCGTACTTCGTCACCCAGCGCACGCACGAGATCGGCGTGCGCGTGGCTCTCGGCGCCGCCTCGCGCGACGTGCTGCGGCTGGTGGTGGGGCGCGGGCTGGGGCTGGCGCTGCTGGGCGTGGCGCTGGGCTCGGCCGCGTCGCTCGCGCTCACCCGCTTCCTCTCCGGCTTCCTCTTCGGCGTGAGCCCCACGGACCCGCTTACCTTCGTCGTCGTCGCCGCGCTCCTGGCCGGCGTCGCCCTCCTCGCGAGCTGGCTCCCCGCCCGCCGCGCCGTCCGCGTGGACCCCATGGTCGCGCTGCGGCAAGATTGAGCGGCGGATCGGACGAGCCCACGGCTCGGACAGCGCCGACGCGTGTAAACGTCCGGGTAACGCGAGATGTATCAAGCAGTTCTCCCCTCTCCCGCTTGCGGGGGAGGGGCCGGGGGAGGGGGCACCTTTCCGCAGCAAAAGACTCTCGGAACCACACTACATCAGGTTAGATAGTCATGCGCTATTGGCGCATATACGTCAACGGCGTAGATTGGATCTCAATCGGAGGAACGTCGCCGGAAAGATCGGAAAAGGGCCGAACCATGGATGACGAGCTGTTCAAGGAGCTGCTGGGGAGCGTGCGCGAAGGCGGCGCGATCCTGCGCGGGGAAGCGAAGGCATCGCGCACGTTCAGCTTCGACGACGTGGACGTGAAGGAGCTTCGCGAGAACGGGTTCGGACTGTCGCAGCCGAAGTTCGCGGCGCTGCTGGGCATAAGCGTGGGCACGCTGCGCAATTGGGAGCAGAAGCGCCGCCGCCCCGAAGGCCCCGCACGCGTCCTCCTCCGCATCGCCGCTCGCAACCCCGAAGCGGTCCTCGACGCCTCCTCCGGTAAGCCGCTGGGCTGAGCCGCATCGGCCGCCGCTGTTTGACGACACGACGAGCACCACACATCCGCCCGCCTCCGCCACCACGGGGGCGGGCGATGTCGTTCGCGCGGCGGATGCGATGATGCACGGATTGCTCCCGACGCATCACCTCCGCATCCGTTCACCCGCTGTGTCCGGTTTTGGGAC
>DASRQW010000066.1 GCA_035696245.1 Longimicrobiaceae bacterium
CGAGCCGGGTGCGGATGCGCAGCCTGTGCCATCGGCGCACAGTGCGCGTTTACGCGGGCGATGAAGTTTGGTGCTCGCTGGACCCCGGCGCAGCCAAGGCACGTCGAGGCTTTCCAACATCGCTACCTTCTGGTGTGGAGCAGCGTGCGGCCTAACAATCGGCTGCAGGGGATGCGGGGCCGTCCATACTTTTGGCGCGACGAAAGGCTTGCGCGCCGGCCCCGCACCCCTGACCCTTGTTTCGTTAGGCCGCTGAACAAACATCGCGGCAGCCGCCGGTGATCGATCAGAGAGGCACCATGGCAGTGGATCCGAGTCATACGGTTTCGGTGCACACGGCGCGGACGCGAGGCATCGCCGCCGTACACGCCCGGCTCGCGGCGGAGCGCGTCCCCGCCGCGTTCGCAGCGTACCTTGATCAGGTCTATGCGGCGGCGCGCGACGGCGCGGTCGCTCTGGACGGGCAGAACGTCTTCCTATACCGGGACGGTTCAGACGGCGAGGTGGAGGTCGGGTTTGGTGTCGGGGTCGCCGCGCCGTTCCAAGCGGCTGGCTCGGTGCAATACGCCGAACTCCCCGCGGGCCAGGTAGCCACGGCCACGCACTGGGGCGACGGCCGGCTCGGTGTGACGCACGCAGCGGTGATCGCCTGGTGCCGTGCGCAGGGGGCGCGCGCTCGCGGCCCGCGCTGGGAGGTGTATGGGCACTGGAATCCGAGCGGCGCGCAGCCCCGGACGGACGTGTACTATCTATTAGTCGAGTGAAGGGCCGCGCGTCCGTCGCGCCCGCGGCCTGACAAGCGGCTGCACGGGATACGCGGGCCATCATGCTTTCGCCGTGGACAGGCTTGCGCCGGCCCCGCACCTCGAGCACCGCCCGCTACCCAATTCTGTACACTTCCTCCATGCGTTTCATGTCTCGAACTTCGATCGGCGCGCTGGCGGGCCTCGCCCTTCTGCTGGGCCTCTGTGCCGTCATGCTCTACCGGGTGCCAGTGCATCGGTACGTGGTCACGTGCGAGCGGACGCAGCAGGTGGCGTGCGTGCTCGAACAGACGGGAGCATCCGAAACCAGCGCTGGGTCGTTCCGCTCGGCCCCGACGCGTCGGCCGTGGTGCGCGTCATGCCGCAGCGGCGCGGCGAAGCACGCGTCCTCCTCTCCTGTACCTCGAGTCGCCTGCCCGCACCGTGTTCGCCGCCGAGTTCGAGGGCGCGGACGCCTCGTCGGCAGCCGCTGTGGCCGCGACGCGACTGAACCGGGTGCTCCGCGACTCGGCCCCGGCCGTCGCCCGCGTCGAGGCCGTTCCGCCACCCGTCTTCCGGTGGTTGGCGTGGGCGGGCATCGGGGTGATGGGACTGCTGGTCGTGGCGGGCTATCGGCACGTTCGGCTCCGCGCAGCGGCCTAACGGATCGGTTCAGCTAAACTCCAGCGTTAGCCCGTTGGTAAAGTCGCACGTAGGCCACGGTATATTCGCTGGTCGTCCACCCTTGCGTGCTTTGCCTAGCATTCCGGTTTGCCGCGGCCAAGTTCCGGTGCCTACAACAGCTTTCGAAAGTCCGGTGACTGAGAGCGAGCGAATGGAGTACTTCCGACGTCGCGACGACGAGCTTCTACTCGGCGGCGCGATCCTCTCCGAGTTGTGCAGCCTGGTGGTCCGCGAAGTCGACATCGCCGCTGTTCACGGTGCGTACCTCGCGTCGATTCTCGCCGCCGTTTCCAACTCGGTCCAGATACAGCCGAGCCGCTCCCCTGCTGGTGAATTATCTGCATGCAAGTAAACATACGAGTCGTCGACACCGCTGACCGTGACGAATGGGTCCGGCTGCTGACGGGGATGTATCCGCATGCAGCCGATGAGCACGAGGGCGTGGTGGACGCCTTCCTCGCGGGGCGACGGTCGGGAGAGCCGACGCTGGTGGCCGTCTTCGTCAGCACGCGGCCCGACAGTTCGCCTGTCCGGTTTTCTGGAGATGTCGGTGCGTGGTTATGCAGAAGGGTGCTCCGGGCCCACGCCGCACGTGGAAAGCTGGTACGTGGACCCGGATGCGCGGCGTTCAGGCATCGGCCACGCGCTGCTCCGCGCGGCCGAGCAGTGGGCGCGGGAGCACGGCTTTCACCAGCTCGCGTCGGACACGGAGCTGCACAACGAGATGAGCGAGCGGGCGCACAAGGCGTTCGGCTTCGAAGAGGTCGAGCGCGCGATCCACTTTCGGAAATCACTGTAGCTGCGGACCTGACCCGGTGCGCGCGCGCAATCTCTGTGAGATGGCCCCCGGGGCCGTATCGTCAATCGTGACGGCGCGGCCTCGTTATGTGTTGGCGATGTAACGCGCGAGGTACGGCGCCGTCCGACTGCCCCGCGCGGTCGCCACCTCCGCCGGCGGGCCGCAGGCGACGAGGCGGCCGCCTTCTTCGCCGGCGCCGGGGCCGATGTCCATCACCCAGTCGCTGGCGGCGATCACGCGCATGTCGTGCTCGACCACGATGACGGTGTTGCCGGCTTCCACCAGGCCGTCGAGCTGCTCCACCAGCCGCTCCACGTCCGACGGGTGGAGGCCGGTGGTGGGCTCGTCGAGGATGTAGAGCGTGTTGCCGCGCTGCATGCGCTGAAGCTCGGTCGCCAGCTTAATGCGCTGCGCCTCGCCGCCGGAGAGCTCCGTCGCGGGCTGGCCCAGGCGCAGGTAGCCCAGCCCCACCTGCCGCAGCACGTCCAGCGAACGGGCCACGTGCGGCTCGTCTGCGAAGAAGTCGCGGGCGGCCTCCACCGTCATCCCCAGCACCTCGGCGACGTTCCTGCCGCGGTACATGACCTCCAGCGTCTGCGCGTTGTAGCGGGCGCCGTGGCAGGTGGGGCATGGCGCGTACACGCTCGCCAGGAACAGCAGCTCGACGGATACGAAGCCCTCGCCCTCGCACGTCTCGCAGCGGCCCTTGGCCACGTTGAACGAGAAGCGGCCCGCATCGTACCGCCGCTTCTTCGCCTCCTTCGTTGCCGCGAACAGCTTGCGGACGTGGTCGAAGAGGCCGGTGTACGTCGCCAGGTTCGACCGCGGCGTCCGGCCGATGGGCCGCTGATCGACCCGCACGAGCCGCTTCACGCCTTCCATCCCGCCCGTGATCCGCCCGCCCAGCGTGGGCACGGCGCCTCCATCCAGTGCATCCGTCTCGTCGTCATCCGCAGGCACGTCGTGGCCCAGGGCTTCGGCGACCAGCTCCACGAGCACCTGGCTCACCAGACTGCTCTTGCCGGAGCCGGACACGCCGGTGACGGTGGTAAAGACGCCCAGCGGGAACTCCACGTCCAGCTCGTGCAGGTTGTTACGCGTGACGCCGGTCAGCCGCAGCCAGCCCTTCGGCTCACGCGGCGTGCGCGGCTCCGGCGCGTGCTCCGCGAAGAGGTGGCGGCGCGTCTGCGACTCTTCCACCTTCGCCAGACCCGCCGGCGGGCCGCTGTAGAGCACGTGGCCGCCTCCCTCGCCCGCACCGGGTCCTACGTCCACGATCCAATCCGCGTGGCGGACCACGTCTAGGTCGTGCTCCACCACGAAGAGCGAATTGCCGGATGCCTTCAGCCGGTCGAGCGCGGCGAGCAGCGCCTCGGTGTCCGCCGGGTGGAGGCCGGCGGATGGCTCGTCGAGCACGTAGACGACGCCGAAGAGGTTCGAGCGCACCTGCGTGGCGAGCCGCAGCCGCTGGAGCTCGCCGGGCGAGAGCGTGGGCGTGCTGCGATCCATCGAGAGATAGCCGAGCCCCAGGTCCAGCAGCACCTCCACGCGGCCGCACAGGTCCTCGGCGATGCGGCGGGCGACGAGCGCCTTCTCCGGGTGCGCGGCGGCCTCTTTCGCATCTCCCGCCAGCGTGCCCGCGGCGTACGGGCGCAGCAAGTCGCGCACGCGGGCGAGGGGCAGACGCGAAAAGTCCGCGATGTCGTACCCGGCGAAGGTCACGGTCAGCGCCTCGGGCCGCAGCCGCTTGCCGTGGCAGAGCGGGCAGTCGGTGCCCAGCATGTACTGCATCACCCGTTTCTTCATGAGCGGGCTCTGCGTGTTGGCGAAGGTGTGCAGCACGTGCCGGCGGGCGCTGGTGAAGGTGCCCATGTAGTCCGGCGGCTCCTTCCGCTCCACCGCCCGACGCGTCTGCTCCGGCGTGCGGCCGGGGTAGACGGGCACGACCGGCTGCTCCTCGGTGAAGAGGATCCAGTCCCGCTGCTTCTTGGGCAGGTCGCGCCACGGCCGGTCCACGTCGTAGCCCAGCGTGACGAGGATGTCGCGCTGGTTCTGGCCGCCCCATGCCTGCGGCCAAGCGGCGATCGCCCGCTCGCGGATGGTGAGCGAGTCGTCCGGCACCATCGACTGCTCCGTCACCTCGTAGATGCGGCCCTGGCCGTGGCACCGCGGGCACGCGCCCTCCGGCGTGTTGGGCGAGAAGCCTTCGGCGTAGACGATGGATTGGCCGGGCGGATAGTCCCCGGCGCGCGAGTACAGCATTCGGACGAGGTTCGACAGCGTGGTGACGCTGCCCACGGACGAGCGCGTGGTGGGCGCGCCGCGCTGCTGCTGGAGCGCCACGGCGGGCGGCAGGCCCTCGATCTCGTCCACCTCCGGCACGCCCATCTGGTGGAAGAGCCGGCGTGCGTACGGCGCGACGGATTCGAGGTAGCGCCGCTGCGCCTCGGCGTAGAGGGTGCCGAAGGCGAGCGAAGACTTGCCCGAGCCGGACACGCCGGTGAACACCACCAGCGCGTCGCGGGGGATGCGCAGATCTACGTTCTTCAGGTTGTGCTCGCGCGCCCCGCGCACGGTCACGAACCCGCCGAAGCCTTCCTCCCCGCCGTCACCGGAACGGGGCCTGTCCGCCTGGGCCATGTGAGACTGCGCACCTGCGTTGCGGGAGATGGGCACGCGCCAGCGTACTCGCCGTCACGAGAGATCGCCGCGCGACGGGCCAGACTCGTGCCATGCAGCGAATCGGTGATGTATCGCGGCGGCAGCGGGCCCCCTCCCCCAGCCTCCCCCCAAACTGCCTGGGGGAGGGGAGCCTAGTCCACGGCTGGGCTGCGGCTACGGCGGAGCGTCCAACTTCGAACCGAGATAACCTCAACGCCGTAAAGCAGTTCTCCCCTCTCCCGCTTGCGGGGGAGGGGCCGGGGGAGGGGGCGCCTTTCCGCGCCGATGGCCTACCGGCTTCGCTCCTTACGATCGGCTGGAGGCTTGTTCCGGTGAGACGGCGTGAGTAGCTTACGCTTCCCCACATACGTTTCTCCGGCCGGCTGCTCGCGGGCCGGAACCTCTCCAAAGGACACCTGTCATGAACACCACTCCGCGCAGGGCGCTGCTCGCGCTCGCGGCCGCCGTCGCGCTCACGTGCGCGAGCCAGGCGCACGCGCAGCGGCTGTACAACCCGCGCGCGAACGCACGCGCGGAGATCGACTCGGCGATGGTGGCGGCGCGGGCGGACCACAAGCTGGTGCTGATCGACTTCGGGGCGGATTGGTGCCTGGACTGCGTGATCCTGGACCGGCTGTTCCAGGATGCGGACGTGGCGGCGTACCTGGACGCGCACTACCACGTGGTGCGCGTGGACGTGGGCCAGTTCGACCACAACCTGGACCTGGTGAAGAAGTTCGGCAGCCCCATCGAGGGTGGTGTTCCCGCCGTGGTCGTGGTCGCACCCACCGGCCGGATGGTCGCCACCACGCGCGACGGCGCCCTAGAGAGTGCGCGCCGCATGAACCCGGCACAGGTCCTGGCGATGCTGCGCCGCTGGGCTGCGCCGGCCGCCTGACGGGACCGGCTCGATGATGAAGCTGAAGAAGCGCGGACTTGTGGTGGCCGCCGTGCCGGCCTTGCTGGTGCTGGCCCTGGCGGGCGCCTACGCCTCCGGGGTCGTGGGCCACCGGTCCGGCGGCGCGGGGCACTCCGTGGTGGCGGCGTTCACGGAGCGCGACGTGGCGGTGGAGATCGCGGTGGAGCGCGACACGGCGGGGAAGACGTGGCTGGCGGGTCGTTTCACACCCACGCGGCCGGGCTTCCACCTGTACGGCAAGGACCTGCCGAAGGGCGGGATCGACGGCATCGGCCAGCCGACGCTGATGGAGATCGTCTCGTCGCCCGCGTTGAAGGCGGCGGGCCCGCTCACGGCGGACAGGGCGACGAGCGATCTGCACATCCCGCTACTGGGGCTCACGTTCCCGGTGTATCCCGCGGGCCCCGTCACGCTGCGCCAGCCGGTGACGGTCGCCGCCGGCGCGCGCGAGGCGGAGCTTTCGGTCACGTACATGTCGTGCAGCGAGAGCAACTGCCTGGCCCCGGCCATCGGCCGGCGGGTGAGCATCGCGCTGCCCTGACGGTCGCGCGCCGCCGCGCATCTCCCGTAGCGCAGCCTTTCGACCGGCGGCATCTCCGTGCATCTTCCGGCACGCGGATGCCGTTCTCGCATCCAGAGGCCAACAACGACGGGAGAGATGCCGTGACCACTCGCGCGAGCGGGCCGTTCGAGGTGAAGCTGACGCCGCAGGAGACCGTGCACGGCGTGCTGGGGCGCATGGCCATCGACAAGCAGTTCCACGGCGACCTGGAGGCCACCAGCCACGGCGAGATGGTGATGTTCGGCACGGCGGTGCAGGGCTCGGCCGGGTACGTGGCGATGGAGCAGGTGAGCGGCACCCTCCACGGCCGCGCGGGCACCTTCGTGCTCCAGCACAGCGGCACCATGAACCGCGGCGCGCCGACCCTCACCGTGAGCGTGGTGCCGGACTCCGGCACGGGCGAGCTGGCCGGCCTGGCGGGCACCATGACCATCGACATCACCGGCGGCAAGCACGCCTACGGCTTCGACTACACGCTGCCCGAAGCGCCCTAGCTCAAGCATCTACCCAGCCGCGCATCTCCCGAATTCGTCCGTGGAGATGCGCGGCTTCGTGCGAACCGTCATCTGCGCATCCTCCCGCTCCGCCTCGGAAGAGCACGGGTGATGCGCTTTTCGGCGTTCCGCAGCATCTTGGCTGGATCAGCAAATCGGGCTGCATATCCTCGATCGACCGTCTTTGCGTCTGCCGTAAACGTTCGGCGGAGTCCGGCTCGACATCACACGGCAAGGGAGATGTCGAAACGAGGCAATCCTGTTCGACTAGGGGTGTCCATGCAGGTTCGACCACCCATCCGGGAGGAAGCCATGAAGTACCTCTGCTTGATCTACGACGACGAGAAGACGCTCGATACGATGGATGCCGCCGCGTCCGCCGCGTTCCTGGGCGAGTACGGCGCGTTCACTCAGGCCACGCGCGACAGCGGGCACTACGTGGCCGGCGAGGCGCTGCAGCCGGTGGCGACCGCGACGACGGTGCGCATCCGCAACGGGAAGACGTCCACCACCGACGGCCCGTTCGCGGAGACGAAGGAGCAGCTGGGCGGCTTCTACATGCTGGAGGCGGGAGACCTGAACGAGGCGATCCAACTCGCGTCGCGCATCCCGTCGGCCCGCACGGGCAGCATAGAGGTGCGGCCGGTGATGGTGTTCGGGCCGCAGCCGTAGCGCCTCGGGTGACGACGGAAGGGCATGCGGCCGACGAGGCGCGGGCGGCGGTGGATGCCGTCTACCGCGCCGAGTCGCGCCGCGTGCTCGCCACGCTGATCCGCCTCCTCGGCGACTTCGACCTCGCCGAGGAGGCGATGCACGACGCGTTCACCGCCGCCATGCAACGCTGGCCGCGCGAGGGTGCGCCGTCCAACCCGCGCGCGTGGCTCGTCTCCGCCGGACGCTTCAAGGCGATCGACGCCATCCGCCGGCGCGCGCGCTTCGACGCGTCGCTGGCCGAGGTGGCGGACCGGCTCTATTCGGATCGAGACGCGGAGGAGGATGACGGGGACGGCGTGGAGGACGACCGGCTGCGGCTGGTGTTCACCTGCTGCCACCCGGCGCTCTCGCCCGATGCGCGGGTGGCGCTCACGCTGCGCGAGGTGTGCGGGCTGACGACGGAGGAGATCGCGCGCGCCTTCCTGACGGGCGCGCCCACGCTCGCCCAGCGCATCGTGCGTGCAAAGGCGAAGATCCGCGGCGCCCGCATCCCGTACCAGGTGCCGTCGCGCGCGGACCTGCCGGAGCGGCTGGACGCGGTGCTGCACGTCGTCTATCTCGTCTTCAACGAGGGCTACTCCGCGTCGGCGGGCGGGTCGCTCACGCGCGCGGACCTGTGTGCCGAGGCGATCCGGCTGGGGCGCCTGCTGGCGGAGCTGATGCCGGACGAGCCGGAGGTGGATGGCCTGCTGGCGCTGATGCTGCTGCACGAGTCCCGTCGCGCCGCCCGCACCACGGCCGATGGCGAGCTGGTGCTGCTGGACGAGCAAGACCGTTCGCGTTGGGACCGCGCCCTCATCGCCGAGGGCTGCCTGCGGGTGGAGCGCGCGCTGCGGTCGCGGCGCTTCGGCCCGTACGCGCTGCAAGCCGCCGTCGCCGCGGTGCACGCCGAAGCCGAGACGGCTGCGGCGACCGATTGGGCGCAGATCGTCGGCCTCTACGACGTGCTGATGCGCGCGGACCCGTCGCCCGTGGTGGAGCTGAACCGCTCCGCGGCGCTCGCCATGCGCGACGGCCCCGCGGCCGGCCTGGCGCGGATCGACGCCCTGCTCGCGCGCGGCGAGCTGGCGGACTACCACCTGGCCCACTCCGCCCGTGCCGACCTGTGCCGCCGCCTCGGCCGCACCGCCGACGCGCGCGAGTCGTACGAGCGCGCCCTCGCCCTCGCGCGCCAGGAGCCCGAGCGCCGCTTCCTCCAGCGCCGAATCGCCGAGCTGGAGGGGTGACGTTGTTCCTTCCTTCCCCCGAACTGCCTCACCGAGGGGAAGCCAGGTCGATCCGTAGCACGTTGTGCGCGATCCTCCATCCGGCGGTGAAGATCACGTAGTGGTGCGAGCGCGACTCTAGCACGCCGGAAAACCGAAGCAGCTGTCAGCACCACGGAAAACTCCGCTAACCCAATCTCCCACATGCAGTTCTCCCCTCTCCCGCTTGCGGGGGAGGGGCCGGGGGAGGGGGCACGCTTTCCCCAGCACCATCGCCTCGGATCGCAAATCCCAGCCAAACTCTATCGACGAGACTTCCGATGAACGAAGACGTTTGGAACCGCGTGGACGACTACTTCTGCGGGATGCTGCTGCCGGCGGACGAGGTGCTGGACGCAGCGGCGGCGGCGAGCGACGCGGCGGGCATCCCGTCCATCCAGGTCGCGCCCAACCAGGGGATGCTGCTGCACCTGCTCGCGGCGGCGCAGGGTGCGCGGACGATCCTGGAGATCGGCACGCTCAGCGGCTACAGCACGATCTGGCTCGCACGCGCGCTGCCGCACGGCGGGCGCCTGGTGACGCTGGAGATCGACCCGCTGCACGCCGAGGTCGCGCGCGGCAACTTCGAGCGTGCAGGGCTGTCGGAGGTCGTGGAGCTTCGGCTTGGGCCTGCGCTGGAGACGCTGCCGCAGCTCGCGGCGGAGGGACTCGGACCGTTCGACCTCATCTTCATCGACGCGGACAAGGCTAACATTCCCGCGTACTTCACCTGGGCGCTTCGCCTGGCGCGCCGCGGCACGATGATCATCGTGGACAACGTGGTGCGCGACGGCGAAGTGGTCGACGCCCAGAGCGACGACGCGGCGGTGCAGGGCGTCCGCAGGTTCGTGGAGATGGCCGCCGCCGAGCCGCGCGTGAAGGCTACCGTCGTCCAGACGGTCGGCGTGAAGGGCTACGACGGCCTCGCCTTCGTGCTGGTGACGGAGGACGCGCCCGAATCCGCCTGAACGCATCTCCCGACCTCCGCTAACGGCTCGGCATCACCCGCGATGGTACACGGTGCGGTGCAGAAACGCGGGCCGTGCATCCACCTTCACGACTGGGAGCCGCATGCTGAGCCTCACTCCGCGCCAGACGCGGACCGCGTGCGCCGCCGCGGTGTTCTTCCTGGGCGCGTGGTGGGTGAACCGGCAGGCGGACGCGTGGCTGTACGCGTGGGCCGACGAAGGCAGCGGCCGTCCCACGCTCACCGGCACGTGGGTGGGCCAGATGGTCACCGGCGGCGGCCAGCCACGCGCGCTGCTGCTGGAGCTGCACCGCTGGTTCCCGGAGAACGACCGCTCCCCGTGCCCGCGGTGCCCGAGCATCGAAGGCAGCGCGCTGGTGTGCGACGCCCGCGGCGCCGTGGTCCCGTACAGCGCGGGCGGCGACCCCGGCAACCGCATGGCTACGCAGATGCAGGTGGGCGTCAGCCCATCGGTGAAGCCGCCGCCGGACGGGCTGGAGCTGAGCGTGGTGCGCGGCGCCTGGGCCGGCGACCGGCTGAACCTGGAGGCGGAGTTCCACTGGCGGCGCGGCACGTCGGCCATCAGCAGCACCGCGGACCCGGAGACGAACGGCTGGGTGCCGCTGATTATGCGCCGCGGCGGTGAGGCGGAGTTCCGCGCCCTCTGTGCCCGAATCCGGCGCCCCTGACTTTGGAAGCGAGCGAGCTTGCCGCCGTGTAGTACCGCAAGGCACGGTTCGCCGCATCGACGAAAAACCGCCTTGCACGGCGGGAGGGCGGCAGGCAGCGGTCTTGCGGAGGGGGATGACGGCCCGGGGCGCTTCCGTGCGCGCCGGGTGGTTCGCGTGCTCACACCCGGCGGTGGAGGCGACGATGATCCCGTCCAGACGTTCGGCCGCTGCGCTCCTGCTCGCATCCTCACTCGTCGTCACGTCTGCTTGCGGGGGCGGGGCGCGCCTGCCCGTGTCCGCGGGGACGGGGCCCAGCCCCACGCTGCCCGCGCCACGCAAGTCGGTGATCCCGCTGGTGAAGGTGGCCCGCGCACACGGCTGGCCGGCGGGCGCCACGCCCACCGCCGCGCCCGGCACGCGCGTGGCGGCGTTCGCCACGGGGCTGCACCACCCGCGTTGGCTGTACGTGCTGCCCAACGGCGACGTGCTGGTGGCCGAGACCAACGCCCCGCCCAAGCCGGACGACGGCAAGGGGCTCAAGGGCTTCTTCATGGGCATCTTCATGAAGGAGGCGGGCGCGGCGGTGCCCAGCGCGAACCGCATCACCCTGCTGCGCGACACCGACGGAGACGGCGTGGCCGACGTGCGCTCCATCTTCCTGGAGGGGCAGAACTCGCCGTTCGGGATGGCGCTGGCGGGCGGGCAGCTCTACGTGGCGAACAGCGACGCGGTGGTGCGCTTCCCCTACTCCGCCGGGGAGATGCGGATCGCCGCGGCGGGCACGCCCGTGGTGGCGCTGCCTGCGGGGCGCATCAACCACCACTGGACGAAGAACGTCGTCGCATCTGCCGACGGGTCGAAGCTCTATGTCTCCGTGGGCTCCAACAGCAACGTGGGCGAGAACGGGATGCGCGCCGAGGAAGGCCGCGCCGCCATCTGGCAGGTGGATGCCGCCACGGGTGCGCACCGCGTGTTCGCCTCGGGCCTGCGCAACCCCGTGGGCATGGCGTGGGAGCCGGAGACGGGCGCGCTGTGGACGTCGGTGAACGAGCGCGACGAGATCGGCAGCGACCTGGTGCCGGACTACATGACTTCGGTCCGCGACGGCGGGTTCTACGGCTGGCCGTACAGCTACTACGGCGCCCACGTGGACACGCGCGTCAAGCCGCAGCGGCCGGACCTGGTCGCCGCCGCCATCGTGCCGGACTACGCGCTGGGCCCGCACACCGCCTCCCTCGGCCTGGCGTGGTCCGCGAACGCGGCGCTGCCGTTCGGGCGGGGGATGTTCGTGGGGCAGCACGGCTCGTGGAACCGCAGCCCGCTCAGCGGCTACCGCGTGATCTTCGTCCCCTTCACCGCCGGCAAACCGTCCGGCCCGCCGGTGGACGTCCTCACCGGCTTCGTTCGCTCCGGCGACGCGCTCGGCCGGCCCGTGGGCGTCGCGGTCGATTCGAAGGGTGCGCTGCTGGTAGCCGACGACGTGGGCAACACCGTCTGGCGCGTCACCGCTTCGGGCGGCCGCTGAACCCGGCCGGACGCGGTCGATGGTGATCGGCCTCCTATCGGCATGATCGTTCGTTCGATGCAGCGCCGCGCATCTCCCGAACGCGTTTTCGGTAGATGCGTGAAGGTGTTCGGCAGATGCGGCGCACGCTGTCTCGCTCCCGGACAGCGCGCGCCGAATCGCTTCACATCCCCCCGTTCGACGTGTGACGGATGACGAGCATCCCCACCCTCACGACCGAGCGGCTGCTGCTGCGGCCGTTCCGCGACGGCGACCTGGACGCGTACGCCGCCATCGTCGCGGACCCCGAGGTCACGCGCTTCCTCGGCGACGGCAAGCCGCTCGGGCGAGTCGACGCGTGGCGGCAGATGGCATTCTTCGTGGGGCACTGGGAGCTGCGCGGCTTCGGCATCTGGGCGGTCGAGGAGCGCGCGACCGGAGTGCTCATGGGCCGCATCGGCCTGTTCGAGCCGGAAGGCTGGCCGGGCTTTGAGCTGGGGTACACCCTTGGCCGCAACTTCTGGGGCCGCGGCTACGCGAGCGAGGGTGCCCGCGCCGCCCTCGCCTACGCGCGCGAGGTGCTGGGCCGCGAGCGCGTCATCAGCCTCATCCGCGCGGAGAACGCCGGCTCCGTCCGCGTCGCCGAGGGCTTGGGCGCGGTCCTGCAAGGCGAGCTCGAGTTCTTCGGCGCCCCTGCGCTCGTCTACGCGTATCCGCCCACGGGCTGACGAGCTCCGGAATAGAAGAGACGCCCCCTCTCGGACCGGAGACTCTCGCGCTGCACGTCGGCTGCTGGGAAGAGGGGAGGATCGCGTCGCGGTCCTCCCCTCTTCCGTGTGCATGCATCCTCTCAGGCTCAATTCCCAGCCGCGGGGTGCGCCTGCACAGCCGCTCCTTTGGTGTCCTGGCCGACACGTCTCACGCACCGTGCCGTACGCGACCTTGTGTGTAATCCACACTGTCCATTTCACCTGCAATTCCAGCCGGTTCATTGCGCAATCGCATAAAGCACGTAAACTGAGGGCTGCCGTGGGCGGCCGGTGGCCCAAACCCGCTCCGTGTAAACAGTGTCCTTATTGCGCGGCCGGCACGCTGGAGAGCTTGCTTCGGGTTTTATTCGGTATTATGATGTAGTCGTTGTCGGCAGTGTAGAGGTGAAACCATCGTGCGGAGACCGCAAATGGATGTCCCCAACCAGCATGACCCGAAGCAGGCTTCCATCAGGCACATTCGTGAGATGGTGGCCGCGCGGGTCCTCGCGACGTCGCTCCGAAGGGTGGCGCGCGAGATCGGAATGAGCCCCACCGGGCTGCGGAAGTTCATCGACGGCACCGAGCCGTACGCACCCACGCTGCACCGCCTGCGCGTGTGGTACGTGCAGCACGGCGCGCACCCCGCGCAGGAGGTGGGGAAGGAGGACGCGTCGGCGGCCATCGCCATCCTCACCCACGACTTGTCGCCCACGCCCAAGCGTTCCGCCACCGAGGGCATGCTCGACACGCTGGCCCGCGGCTACGACGCCAGCGGCAGGCAGCGTCCGAAGTGGGTGGCCGAGCTGCGCGCGACGTACGGGAAGAAGGAAGGCGAGGAGTAGGGCACCGGCCCCCGCATCGCCGCCGCGTCCGGACGCGGCGGCGGGGAGCCGGCCCATCCTTCCGCTTGTTTTTCGCCGCCGACCGCACCCTTCACGCGTGCAATGGAAGTTCACACCATGGACATAATGTAGACGACGTGGACAATGGATGTTGACATGATGGACACTGCATTGCCCGCTGCCTTTCCCTTCCGCTGCTCCTGCGCCCCGCCCCGTCCGCTCTCCGCAGCCCCGTAGAATCCAGCAAACAAGCCATTCACGCGAACCGCGCCGGAAGCCGGGGAGACGCCTCCCTTGCTTTCGGCGTTTATTCGGTATTATGCTTGCGCACATGAAATCGCATCTCGCATGTCCACCGCAACATTCCCGCTCCGGAGGAGACGCTTGAGCGCAGCGCCAGACCTTTTCCGCCTGCGCGCGGAGCTGGAGCGGCGGTTCGGCGGGGCCATCCTGCCGCGCCCCGGCCAGCCCGCCGAAGCCGCGCCCCCGGGGTTCGCCACGGGCGTCTGGATGCTCGACGCGCTGGTCCCCGAAGGGGTGCCGCGCCGGGCCATCTCGCTGTGGACGGGCCAGGCCACGTCCGGCCGCACCGCCGCGCTGCGGCTGGTGGTGGAGCGGGCCTGCGCGCTGGGCGAGCGCGTGGCGCTGGTGGACGCCACCCGCACGTTGGACGCGGCGGCGTGGTGCGCCGGCGGCTCGTCCGCCCCCGGGCTGTGGGTCGCGCGTCCGCCCACGGCCGGCAGCGCGGACGAGGGAGCGTGGGTGGCCGAGGCGCTGCTGCGCACGGGCGCCTTCGCGCTGGTGGTGCTGGACGGGCCCCCGCCCGCGCCCGTGGAGGCGCACCGGCTGCGCGCGCTGGCCCGTGAGACGGGCGCCGCGATCCTCGTCTCCAGCGAGACGGACCACGCGGGGTGGCGGGCCGACGTGCGGCTGGAGTTCCGGCGCGGGCCGGGCGGCGGCGCGGGCCTGCGGGTGGGAGGGCGCTTCCGGCGGCGCGGCGGGGTGAGGGTGGCCAAGGGAACGGGAGCGCGCACGGGAGAAAGGGAGCTGGAGCTTGTCCACGAACCGCCGCATCGCCTGCATACGGGTCCCTTCGCCCCGGACCGGAGGGCCCCCGCCCGCGCCTGAGCGCCGCGCGGCGCTGGCCGGGGCGCTGCTGGCCGCGGCGCCGCGGGTCACCCCCGTGCGCGGCCACCCCGGCGCGCTGTGGGCCGACGCGTCGGGCATGGAGCGGCGCGGTGGGGACGCGGCGGTGGCGCGGGCGCTCCTGGACGCCGCGCGCGCCGCGGGCGAGCCGGACGCGCGCGTGGGCGTGGCGGGCTGCTGCATCGCCGCGGCGGCGGCCACGCGCGAGCGGGGAAGCGCCTGGCGCGTCGTCCCCCCCGGCGGCGACGGACGGTATCTCCGCCGCCGCTCCCTGGGCCTCGTCCCCATGCCCGCCGGGCTGCGCGCCTCGCTCTCCCTGCTGGGCCTGCGCGACTGCGGGGGGCTGGCAGACCTCTCCGCGGCAGACGTGGAGCTGCGCTTCGGAGCGGAGGGGCTGGCGGCGTGGCGCCTGGCGCGGGGCGACGATCCCCGCTGGCCCTTCCGCCCCGCCCCGCCCGCGGCCGCCCGCGCGGAGGTGGACTTCGAGCCGCCGATAAGCAGCACCGAGCCGCTGCGCTTCGTCCTTCCCGGCCTCGTCGGCTCGCTCGCCGCCCAGCTAGGCGAGCGGCAGCGCGTGCCCGCCGGCCTGCGCCTCGTGCTCCGCCTGGACGGCGGTGGCGACGACGTGCGCGAGGTGCGGCCCGCGCGGCCCACGGCGGACGGGCGCGTGCTGGCCGACCTCTGCCGCCGCGCGCTGGAGGAGCGGCCGCCGGGCGAGCCCGTGGCCGGCGTGCTCCTGGAGGCGGCGGAGGAGGGGACGGCACGGGCCGACCAGCTCGACGCCTTCCGCGCGCCCGCGCCGGACCCCGCCGCGCTTCACTCCGCCCTGCTCCCCGTCTTCGCGCGCTGGGGCGACGAGGCGCTGTGCCGGGCCCTGCACCAGGGCGCGCACCTGCCGGCCGAGCACGCCACGTGGGCGCCGCTGGGCAGCGCCGGCATCGCCGCGTTCGCGAAGACGGAGGGGAAGGACGCAGGGGTGTCGGGAGATGCGCATCCGCCCGTGCGCGGCGACCTGCCGCTCTGCCTGCGGCGCCTGCCGGAGCCGCTGCCGGTGAGCGTCCGCAGCGACGCCGAGGGGCGTCCGTGCGGGGTCGAGCCGCAAGCCGCCGCGCCTGCCGCATTTAGCGTCGGCGGGGCGAGTTGTCCACCAGGAATGTGGAAAACTCGCGCCGAGGGACCGGAGCGTGTTTCGGGTCTGTGGTGGGGGAAAGGAAGTGCCCGCGAATACTGGACGATCGAGTGGGCGGACGGGTGCCTGGGGCTGCTCTTTCGCGACGCGGGAAGCGGTGGATGGTACCTGGAAGGGTGGTACGATTGAGCGTTACGCGTGATGGCGCTTTGGTAACGATACGATGTATTTTGAAAGGTAAGTGGTTGTGAACGCTGCACTTTATGCCGAACTGCACTGTCACACCGCTTTCTCGCTCGGTGACGGTGCTTCCACTCCCGAGGCGCTGGCGGACCGCGCCGCCCGGCTCGGCTACGGCGCGCTGGCCGTCACCGACCACGACGACCTGGGGGGCGCCGTGCGCTTCTCGCGGGCCTGCGGCGAGGCCGGAATCCAAGCGGTTTTGGGGGCGGAGCTTACCCTCGCGGACCGTTCGCACCTCACCCTGCTTGTGGAAAACTCCGAGGGCTGGAGAAACCTCTGCGCGCTGGTGTCGAGGGCGCGGATGGGGTCGCCTCGCGGAGCGCCCGGCATCTCCACCGACGCGCTGGCGGAGCGGTCCGCCGGCCTCGTCGCGCTCTCCGGCTGTCCCCGCGGACGCGTGCCCCGGCTGCTGCGCGAAGGGCGCGCGGAAGAGGCGCGCGCGGTGGCGGGGGAGATGCGCGACATCTTCGGAAAGCGCTTCCTGCTGGAGGCGTGGGACCACCGCACCCACCGCGAGGCGTCGCTCTGCGCGGACCTGCTGGACGTGGCGCGGGAGATGGAGATCCCGTGGGTGGTCACCAACGACGTGCACTATGCCGACGCCCCCGCGCGCGCCGTGCACGACGCGCTGGTCTGCCTGCGCCGCCGCGTGACGCTGGACGAGGCGCACCGCCGCGGCTGGCTCAAGCCGTCCGCCGAATGGTGCCTCCAGCCGCCGGACGAGATGGTGCGCCGCTGGCGCGCATCTCCCGAAGGCGTCCGCCGCACGCTGGAGGTGGCCGAGCGCTGCTCCGGGTTCCGGATGACCGACATCCCCCCGGCGCAGCCGCGCTTTCCCCTGCCCTCCGCGTGGGACTCGGCCGACGCGTTCCTGCGGCACCTGGCCGAGGCGGGGCTGCGCGAGCGTCTGCCCGGCGCGTCGCCGAAGCACCTGCGGCAGCTGGAGCACGAGCTGGAGGTCATCCGCGGCATCGGGCTGGCGGACCACTTCCTGGTGGTGTGGGACATCTGCCTCTTCGCGCGCCGCTCGGGCATCATGTGCCAGGGCCGCGGCTCGGCCGCCAACAGCCTGGTGTGCTACGCGCTGCGCATCACCGCGGTGGACCCCGTCGCCAACGACCTGCTCTTCGAGCGCTTCGTATCTCCCGAGCGCCCCGAGCCGCCGGACATCGACGTGGACTTCGCCGCGCACGACGCCCGCGAGCGCGTCCTCCAGTACGTGTACGAGCGCTACGGGCGCGAGCACGCGGCCATGGTGTGCACCCACGTGGAGTACCGCGGCCGCTCCGCCGTGCGCGACGCCATGCGCGTGCTGGGCTTCCCCGCCTCGCAGGGCGACTGGCTGGCCAAGCGGCTCGACGGGCACGCGGGCGCCTCCACCGCGGCCGAGTGGCTGGAGATGTCGGAAGGCAAGGCGCTCGCGGCGGTGGGCCTGGACCCGGCGGAGCCGCGGGCGCGGGCCCTCGTCCGCCTCGTCTCCGGCCTGGCCGGCCTGCCGCGCCACCGCGGCATCCACAGCGGCGGCTTCGTGCTCTCCGGCACGCCGCTCGGCGAGACGGTGCCCATCGAGCCCGCGTCCATGGCGCGCCGCTCCGTCATCCAGTGGGACAAGGACGACTGCGCCGACGCGGGGCTGCCCAAGTTCGACCTGCTGGGCCTGGGCATGCTCCGCCTGCTGGGCGAGTGCGTGGACAGGATACGCGAGTGGAGAGGAATCGAGATCGACATCGGCACGCTGCCGCTGGACGACCCCGCCGTCTTCGCCCAGATCGGCGCGGCCGACACCGTGGGCCTCTTCCAGATCGAGAGCCGCGCGCAGGCCAACTTCCTCCCGCGGCTGAAGCCGACCTGCTTCTACGACGTGGTCATCTCCGTGGGCGCCATCCGGCCGGGGCCCATGCTGGGCGGGCAGGTTCGGGAGATGCTGGCGCGGCGGCGCGGGGCAGTGCCGACCGAGTATCCGCATCCCGACCTGGAGCCGGTGCTGAAGCGGACGCACGGGCTGGCGCTGTTCCAGGAGCAGCTCATGCGCTGCGCCATCGTGGTCAGCGGCTGCACCCCCGGCGAGGCCGACAGCCTGCGGCGCGCCATGAGCCGCAAGCGCGGCAGCGAGCAGATGCGGCGCGCCACCGACACCATCCGCGCGGGGATGGCCGCCCGCGGCGTGGAGGGCGAGGCGGCCGAGAAGGTGCTGGGCTGGCTGGAGGCGTGCGCCAGCTACACCTTCCCCGAGTCGCACGCCATCTCCTTCGCGCTGCTCGCCTACGCCTCGGCCTGGCTGCGGCTGCGGTACCCGGCGGAGTACCTGGCAGCCATCCTCAACGCGCAGCCCATGGGCTTCTACCCCGTCTCCACGCTCATCCACGACGCGCGGGCACACGGCGTGGAGGTGCGGCCGGCGGACCTGGCGCGAAGCGCGTGGGACTGCACGCTGGAGCGGAGGGAAGATTCGGACGAGCCCGCCGTGCGCGTGGGGCTGCGCTTCGTGCGCGGGCTGGGGTCGCGCGCGGGGGCGCGGCTGCGGGCGGCGCTCGCGGGCGGCCCGTTCGCCTCCGTCGCAGACGTGCTGGAGCGCTCCGGCGCGGGCGAGGCCGAGCTGCGCGCCCTGGCAGCAGCGGGCGCCTTCCGCGGCTGGGTGGACGGCGGCCCGCGCCAGGAGCTGTGGACGGTGCTGGGCGAGCTGCGCGCGCGGCGCAGTGGCGGCCCGCTGGCGCCCGCCGTCGAGTCCGGCGAGAGGATGCCGGAGGTGCCCGCGGCGATGCGGACGATCCTGGACCACCACGCCACCGGCTTCGACGTGGAGGGGCACCCCATGCGCCACCTGCGCGACCGCGTGGCCGCCGCGGGTGTGCAGACCGTGGAGGCGCTGCGGAAGCCGGGGCGGCGCAACGGCGAGCGCGTGACCGCCGCCGGGCTGGTGATCGTGCGGCAGCGGCCGGGCACCGCCAAAGGCTTCGTCTTCCTGGGACTGGAGGACGAGACGGGGCGGCTGGACGTCATCATCACTCCCAAGCTGTACGCCGCCGAGCGGGAAACCATCAACGGCAGCGGCATCCTGGCCGTGCGCGGGCGGTTGGGCGTGGAGGACGGAGTGGTCAACCTCAAGGCCGAGCGCTTCTTCCCCCTCCGCCTGGAAGACGCCGCCGAGGTCGTCCGCTCCCACGACTACCACTGAGGCGGCGGGAGATACGGCCTCGGCGAGGGCCGTGCTCCCGGCGACCGCACCACATCTCCCGCGAAGCCGGCATCGGGTTCGTACGATGCGAGACGACCCTCCCCCGGAAGCGCCGGGGGAGGGTCGTGGTGCATCTGCCGGATCGGCGAAGCGCGCTGGGTTCAGCGCTTGAACGTGACCGTGTTCAGTTCGTCGAAGATCGGGTCGTACAGGGCCACGGAGAGCGTGCCGTTGCGCAGCGTGCCGCTCGCGTCGATGGCGATGTCCGAGTCCAGCGCGTTCACGAACGAGATGTCCTGGCCGATCAGGATGTAGTTGCCGTGCTCGGTGGTGACCTCGTTGTCCACCGGCAGCTTGCCGTCCTTCTCGGTCAGCCGGTAGTTGCCGGTGAAGCTGTAGGTGGTGCCCTGCTCGGTGAGCGTCAGCGTCGCCGAGAGAAGCTCGTAGCGCACGTTGTACGTCTGGCCGCCCGCGGTGGCCGGCCCGTCGTACAGCACTGCGGGCATGCTGGCCTGCCGCGAGACACCGTTCTCCACGATGGTCACCGTGGCGGCGGCGTAGGTGCCCCCTTCGGTCTTGCTGTTGGTGCCGCTGTCGCCGCTGCACCCTGCAATCACCGCGGCGGCGAGAAGGAGAAGGGCCGAACGCGAACGTCTGAGAAACATCGTGGAACTCCAAAAGAGAAAGGATGGAGAAACAAACTTTTCGCCGCGAACGATGGTGAATGATCCGGTACAGCGCAACTGGAATGGTATGAGATGCGGGATCGCGAGCATGAGATGCGCGCCCTCTTTCCGTTCTCGGTGAATATAAGCTAAGTCAATAATAAGACTTACAGAATAATATCGACCGAAACCCTGATTTCGGGAGATGCGCTGCTCCGGATGATGCTCGGCCGCCGTTCGTCGAATCGGCTGTTGGACCATGCGGCCGATTCGCTCCCGCGAGGGTGTGGGCCGATGCGCGGCTCAGGACGGGACGAGCCAGCCGTAGTACAGCGCGGTCATGTACAGCACCCCCGCCCCGAGGCCGGCGACGAGGACGCCCCACCAGCGCGGTGTGAGCAGCGCCATGCCGGACAGGGCGCTCAGGTCCTCGCCGCGCGCCAGCCGCTCCTCCTTGTACCCGGGGAACAGCACCAGCCCGATGCCGACGGCCGCGAAGGCGGGCCCGGCCACCGCGGCCTTCAGATAGAACTCTCCATTCGTGGCGGCGTCGTGCCACGCGATCCACGCCAGCCCCAGCCCGAGTACGGCGATGAACGCTCCGCCCGCCTGCTGCGCCCTGCGCGGAACCGGCTTGTAACGCGGTGTCGAAACATCGGACATAAGTAGCTCCGCGAGGAAGAAGGAGATTTCTGGAGGGGAAACGAACGGACTTGCGAACAGGAATACCTGGCAGCGCCGCGCCTGCTGAGTGCCTGCCGACCATCGAATCAGCTTGAGCGGTGGAGACGATGGCTCCGGAGAGTGCCCGCGGCGGCCCGCGACCGCGAAGCTATGGCTGCCGAAGAGACCGGATGCGGCATCAGCCCTCGCTGACGGTGCCGTAGCCGAAGGCGAAGACGATGGCGACGAGGACGATGAGCATCACGCCGTATGCCGACGCGCCGCCGAAGTCGAAGGCGCGCAGCTGCGACAGCATCTCGATGGAGATGGGCCGCGTGCGGTTGGTGTAGAGCAGGATGGAGGCGACGAACTCGCCAAGCGCGGTCACGAACGCCAGCAGCGCGCCCGCCGCCAGCCCCGGCAGCACCAGCGGGAGCACCACGCGCCCCAGCGTCCGCGTGCGCCCGGCGCCGAGCGACGCCGCCGCTTCTTCCAACGACGGGTCGAGCTGGCGGAAGCTGGAGAGCGCGGCCCGCGTGACCAGCGGCACATTGCGGATGAAGTACGCCAGCGGCAGGATGGCGAAGGTGCCCACCAGGACGAACCGTCCCGTGAGCGGGCTGTGCACGCTGAACGTGGTCGCGAGCGCGATGGCGAGCACGGTGCCCGGCAGCGCCCACGGCAGCACGACGAGCGCGTTGACCATCGCCCGTCCCCGGAAGCGGCGGCGGGCGAGCAGGTAGCCGGCGCCGAAGGCGAAGACCACGTTCGCCAGCGTCGCCACCGTCGCCATCCGGAGCGAGTTGAGCACCGGCACCAGCCGCTCGCGGTCCGCGAAGAGCGTCCGGTATCCTCCCAACGAGTACGTGGGCGGCACCAGCTCCGTCGTCCATGTGCCTTCCGGGACGAGGGAGACCACGAAGACGGTGAGGTGCGGCAGCAGCAGGAAGCCAACTCCCAGCGACGCGCCGAGCGTGAGGAGCCAGCCCCGCCGCGACCTCGTCCGCGGCGCCGTGCCCAGGCCCTTGGACGCGCCGGTGTACTCCCGCGCCGCCTCGTACCTCTGCAACCCGACGAGGAAGAGGAGCGAGACGACGGCGAGGACGACGGCCTCCACCGACACCAGCCCTTCCTCGCCGTTCAGCTTGCTCGCGTAGATCTGCGTGGTCAGCACGCGGAACCCGCCGCCGAACACGTACGGCGCGCTGAACGACGCCATGCTCGTCATGAACACCAGCAGCGCCGCGCCGCCCAGCGCGGGAGCGAGCATCGGCAGCGTGACGCGCCGCAGCGTCGTCCATCTGCCTGCACCCAGCGCCGACGCGGCTTCCGCATATCCCGCGTCCAGACGGGCGAGGCCTGCGGCGGTGAAGAGGTAGAAGTAGACGTACATCGTGTACGCGTGCACCAGCAGCACCGCCCACGGCCCCGTCAGCCGCCACGGCGCGTCGCTCATCCCCAGCAGCAGCTGCACGCCGCGGGTGAAGAAGCCCGTCTCGCCGTACAGGAAGAGGAACGAGATGGTGCCCACGAGCGGCGGCAGGAGCACCGGCATGGCCGCCAGTCCGCCCAGCAGCTTGCGCCCGGGAAAGTCCCGCCGCGCGAATAGGAAGGCGAGCGGCACGCCCACCAGCGCGGACAGCACCACGCTCGCGGCAGAGATCCACACGCTCGCCCACAGCGCCCCCAGCTCCGACCGGCTGGCGAAGAAGCGGGCGTAGTGCGCCGCCGTCGGCCGCCCGGCTTCCGTGAAGCTTCCGAAGAGGACGAAGAGGTTGGGATAGAGGACGAGCCAGACGAGGAGGAGCGCGACCGGGACCGCCAGCAGCAGCGTCCCACGGCGCGCTCCGACCGCGGTGGCGGACGATGCGCCGCGGCTCACGCCGTCTCCGGCGGGAAGGCGGCGGCGAGCGCCCCGTCCGCCATGCCGACGAAGACCGCATCTCCCGGCCGTGCATCGTCGGCCCCGCCCTGCGCGGTCAGCTCCGCATCTCCCCAGGCGATTCGGTAGAAGGATGCGGCGCCCGCGAAACGGCGGTCCAGCACGCGGCCGTCCAGCTCCCCCGGCCCGCGCTCCCGCAGCGCCGCCGCGGGGAACACGCGAAGCTGCTCCGGCCGCACCATCAGCCGCACCGCATCTCCCGAAACGGTCGATGCACCTGGAGCACCCAGCGCGCGCCAGCGGACGCCGCCCGCCAGCTCGCACACCACGCCGCCGCCCTCGGGCCCGATCACGCGCGCGGGGAAGAAGTTCGCGCGCCCCAGGAAGCCCGCGACGAAAGCGTTCGCGGGGGAGCCGTACAGAGCCTCCGGCGTGTCCAGCTGCTGAAGGCGGCCGCCGTTGAGGACGGCGACGCGGTCCGCCAGCGCGAACGCCTCTTCCTGGTCGTGCGTGACGAAGACGGCGGTGGTGCCCAGCCGCTTGAGCAGCGTGCGAAGCTCGTCGCGCGTCCGCTCGCGCAACGCCGCGTCCAGGTTGGACAGCGGCTCGTCCAGCAGGATCACCGGCGGCTCGGGGGCGATGGCGCGGGCCAGCGCCACGCGCTGCTGCTGGCCGCCGGAAAGCTCCTGCACCTTCCGATTCCCGTAGCCGCCCATCTCCACCAGCTCCAGCGCGCGCTCCGCCCGCGCGGCCACGTCCGCCCCCCGGTCGCCGCGCGAGCGCAGCCCGAACTCCACGTTGCGGCGCACGTCCATGTGCGGGAACAGGGCGTAGCTCTGGAACACCATCCCCATCCCGCGCTTCTGCGGCCCCAGCGCCGTCACGTCGCGGCCGTCCACGAGAATTCGCCCCCCGGTAGGCTGCTCGAAGCCGGCGATCATGCGCAGCGTCGTCGTCTTCCCGCAGCCGCTGGGGCCCAGCAGCGTGAGCACCTCGCCGCGCGCGACCTCCAGCGACACGCCGTCCACCGCCACCACGTCGCCGAAGCGGCGGGTCAGCTCCTCCAGCCTCAGCACCGGCTCAGCTCCGCTTCCGCACGTTCTCGTCCCAGTAGCGCATCCACCCGGGCGTCTTCTGCTGCAACACGTTCCAGTCCACCGGCTCGCGCACGATCTGCTGGCGGGCGCGGCGCAGCGCGGGCGTGAGCGAATCTTCCGGGATGTCGTTCCGCGCAGGCAGGCGGAAGAACTGCCGCGCCGCCATCACGACCCCGCCCGTCCCTCCCACGTACTCCACGAACTCGCGCGCCAGCTTCTGGTGCTTGGTCCCACGCACCACCGCGACCGCATCCACCGGCAGCGGCGTGCCGCTCGTGGGGAAGGTGTACGCGATGGGGAAGGTGCCCTTCGCCTTCAGCGCCTCGATGTCCGGCATGTCCCACAGCGTCACCAGGCCCTCCTGCCGCGCGAGCTTCTGGTAGAGCAGCGTGGGGTTCAGCACGTACTCCTTGGTCTGCCCGTCCAGCCGCCGCAGCCACGCCATGCCCTGCGTTGTGTCGCCCGTCTGCCGCAGCGAGCGCTCCAGCATCATCCCGAAGATGGTGCGCATCGTCCCGCTCTCCATCGGGTCACGGATCAGCACCTTGCCGCGCCACTTCGGGTCCAGCACGTCGGCCCAGTCCTTCGGCGCGTCCGCAGCCGCTACGGCCTTGCTGTTGTAGGCGATGACCTCGGGCGTCACGTAGGTGCCGTGCCACAGGCCGGCGGGGTCGCGCGCGTCGGCGGGGAGCGCCGTCGCCCAAGTCGGCACGTACCTCTCCAGCAGCGAGTCCTTCGCCGCGTCCTGGAAGGTGGACGAGGGGGCGCCGAACCACACGTCCGCCTGCGGGTTGGCCTTCTCGCTTCGCAGGCGGTCCAGCACCTCCTGGCTGCCCATGTCCACCGGCTGCACGTCTACGCCGGGGTGTGCCGCCTCGAAGCCCTTCTCGAACGCCTGCAGCATCTCGCGCCCGTGCGGCGAGTACACCGTCAGCACCTCGCGCCCATCCCCCCCGCCCCCGCAAGCCGCCAGCACGAGGGCGACCACGGGAGATGCACGGCGTACGGCTCGGGAGATGAGTGGCGTGCGACGGGAGGGCATCCCCAAGGCCCCGGAGGCGTTAGCGATGCCCGATGAGCGTGCTTCGTCGAGCAGACGGGAGATGCGGGGCCGATCATTCAGCATGGAAGCTCGCTTGCCAGTTGAGACGGCCGAGCCGGCCGGCGGCAGCGCATCACCCGTGAGGACGAGGCACCGCGGATGCGACAACTTCACCACTGAACGATTGTGCGGCAAGACCGCCGTGTTCAGCCTTCCGCGGGGGAACGGCCTTCCCGAGCACGGAGGATCACTCGCAGGAGGCGCGCGGTATTCTTCGGCGAGCGGAGCAGGTGGGCTGTCTCCTGCAAGCTTCGTAGCTCGGCGGCGGGGACCAGTGCGACGTCCTCACCGTTCCCACGGCGGATCAGGACCCTCTCGCCCCCGTTCGCGACCGCGTCGATCAGAGTGCCGAGAGAGGCGCGAGCCTGCGCGAAATCGACTTCGATCACCTGTGTCCTCCGGCATTTGGATGCGAGCAGGACGAACGGGTGGAATCACCTGCCGGGAAGCAGCGCCTCCACCCCTTGGGAGAAGAAGGCGCTGACCTGCTCGCGCCGCACGGTGGGGAAGTTGTCGATGAAGGCGTCCACCGTGTAGCCGCCCATCAGCCAATCGATGAACGTCTGCACCGGAACCTGGGTGCCAGCGAACACGGGCGTGCCGGACAGGATTTCCGGATCGCTGTGGACGACGGCCGGGCGGCCCCCGGCGGTACACGGCGGCTCTGCCGCGTCCATCCTCATCTTACTTCTTCGCTCCGAGCGCGAGGAGGTTGGCGAAGAGGCGGTAGGCGCCGGGGACGCCCTCGGGGAGCTGGCGGAAGAAGGCGAGGCCGGTGTAGACGTAGGTGCCCCGGCCCAGCTTCGCGACCAGCAGCCCGCCCTGGAGCGGCGGCTCGCCGGGGTCCTGCGTCTCCAGCAGCGGCGTGTACGCGGGGTCGAAGGTGTGCGGGAACCAGAGGCCGCGGTCCTGGATCCAGCCCTCGAAGTCGCGCGGGGTGATGCGGTTGGGCGTGGAGAGCGCCGGGTGCTCCGGCGCCAGCAGCCGCACGGGCGAGGCTTCGTCCGTCACCCGGTCGGCGGTGCGCGTGAATGTCATGGGGAAGGGCGTGAAGGTGCCGCCCGCCTGGTCGAACTTGTAGTACTGCACGATGAGCGTGCCGCCGTTGCGCACGTACTGGAGCAGCCTGTCGTTGTGCGCGCGCAGGTCCGGCCTCACCTCGTACGCACGGCTGCCGGTGACGATCACGTCGTACTGCGAGAGGTCGCCGCCCTCCAGCGCCCGCGCGTCCAGCAGGTCGGGCACGATGCCCAGGCCCGCAAGCACGCCCGGCCCCGCCTCGCCCGCGCCGGTCACGTACGCCACGCGCAGCCCCTGCGGCACCTTCACGTCGAACGCGCGCACGGTGGACGCGGCGGCGTGGTACAGCGGCCGCGTGTTGACGTGCGGATAGTCGATGAGCTGCAGGCCGCGCTCGAACCGCCGCCCGTCCGCCGTCTCGAACACCGCGGTCACCGGGTAGTCCCCGGCGGAGATGCCGGCGGGGGCGCGCACCGCGATCTCCGCCTCCTGCCGCTCGCCCGCCGCGCCGAAGCGCACAGGCAGCGACGCGGGCTCCGTCGTCCAGCCCTGCGGCACGCGGAGTCGCAGCGTGCCCGCGACGCCGGCCTCCTCCGCGGCCAGGTGCAGGCGGTACCGTAGCGGCGCGGGCGCGGCGCCGGGCGCGGGGAGCGGAAGCACGCTCGCGGCAGGATCGACCGTCACGGAGACGGCGGGTACCACCAGCACGGGGCGCCGCAGCTCGCCCTGGCGCGGGTCCACCTCGCGGAACGTCGCGTCGCGCGTCAGCGGCAGTTCGGCGTTCGCGACGCGGACCGTGGCGGCGGCGCGGATGGCGGCGGGCTCGAACGGCCGTGCATCCACCGTCCAGTCCGCCGGCCACGCGTACAGGTCGCCCGTCTGCGGGCGGCGGAGGAAGTACGCCTCGGTCGGCTGGGCGCTCGCCGGAACGCGAACGCGGAAGCGGCGGGTGAGCAGCGCGCCGGGGGCGAGCGGAGCGGAGGGCAGCGAGTCCACCGGCTCGGCCGTCCAGCCGGCCGGGAGTGACGGCGCGAGGGCGGAGACCTGCACCGCCTGCGCGCCGCCGTTCCACAGCGTCACCTCCACGTTCACCGCCTGGCCCGGGACGACGTGCGCCCGGTCGGCCGTCGCGTCCAGCTCCAGCCGCGCCGCGTGGGCCAGCGCCGCACGCGCATCGTCCATCTCCGCCGCAATGCGGAAGCGCAGCTCGCGCACGGCGTCCGCCTGCGCGCCCGCAGTCTCCGGCGCCCGCGCCGCGTCGTCCGCCCGCGCGAGGAGCGCGAGGGCGCGGGAGAGGCCCGGCACGAGGAGGTCCGGTGCGAGCGGGTTCAGCCCGGATCGAAGCCGCGCGACCTCCGCATCGTAGTCCCGCAGCGCCCGCGTCACGCCCGCCGCCCCGATGCGTGCGGCCTGCATCGACAGCGTGCTGTCCGTGCCGGCGAACATCGTCGCCTCCTGTCCGGCGGCGGTGGGGACGATGCGCTTGAGGTAGCCCCAGCGCGGCCCGGCCGGCTCCGGCCCGCCCATGTCCTGCGAGCGGTGCCGGCTGCGGCTGGCCATGGCGAGCTGGAAGTACGAGCGGCCCAGCAGCGGGTCCAGCTCGCCGGTGGGCAGGCGCACGGTGGCGTCGTCGGCCGCGCGGGAGCGGAGGGACTGGTAGTAGCGCGGCGTGCGGTACGGCCGCAGACCGGCCGCGACCTGGTCCGGGAAGCGCGCCGGGTCCGCGGCTGCGTCGAAAGCCTCGCGCGCCAGGATCGCCGAGACCTGGTGCTGACCGTGCCCGTCCGCCGGCGTGCCGCTGAAGACGGCCACCACCACGTCCGGCCGGAAGAGGCGGATGACGCCGACTACGTCCGCCAGCACCTGCTCGCGCGGCCAGTGGCGGAACGCCTCGTCGGCGTTCTTGCTGAACCCGAAGTCGTACGCGCGCGAGAAGAGCTGCTGCGCGCCGTCCACCCGCCGCGCGGCCAGCAGCTCCTCGGTGCGCAGCAGGCCCAGCGCGGGCCCCAGCTCCGGGCCTACGCCGTTCTGCCCGCCCTCGCCGCGCGTGAGCGACAGGTACGCCACGTCGTCGCCCTGGCCGATGGCCAGCGCGCTCAGCAGCGGCGTGTCCTCGTCGTCCGGATGCGCGCCGATCATCAGCACGCGCTTGGTGTTGCTCAGCCGGCGCAGCGCCAGGCCCAGCCCGGCCGCGCCCTCGTACTCGCCCGCGCCCATGGGCGCCTGGGCGGGAGCCGGCGCGGCGGCGAGCACGGTCGCGGCCAGGCCGGCGATGGCGGAAAGTCGTCGAATGTTCATGGCCGCTAACCTATGCCGCACCGCGTGCCGCACAAGGGTGGCCATCAGATGCCCGGCGGCCATGTCCCTGGGCCCCGCGAAGGCCCGCCCGGTGCAGGACGGAGAACGGAAGTTTTTTCGTCGAACGGGCGGACTACAGTTCGTGCCCGTCAGACCGCATTTCATTCCGATTACCGGTGGGTTCGCGCCGCTCGCGTTGCCCTCCCTGCCGATCGTTCGTGATGTTAGGCGACGTATCTCCTCCCCTAACTCATCGAGCGGAGAACCCTCATGTCACGATGGAAAACAGCGCTGGTTGCGATCACGGTGCTGACCGCCTGTACGGATCGCGACCCGTTGGCTATGCCTCGCACCGCGCCCGCGCCCGCGCCCCCTGCGCCTCGGCACTATGCCACCGTTCAGCCGCCGCAATGGCGTGGCTACTGGCGCAGCACCAACGACTTGTGGATTTACGATATGACCCAGGAGGTCGGGATGACGACCCACACGGGCGCCGATCCGGACTTCGCCGACCTGCGCAGCGCGGGAATCCGAATGGCACGTTACACCGTGCTCTGGAACAAGTACGCCGCGGCGGAACGGAACGGGTGCACCACCCAGATGGGCGACAACGGTACGGCGGGCTGCTACTCGGAGGGGCTGCGGAACGCCGTGTACTGGGCGCAGCAGCGCGGTATCGAGCTGGTGGTCACCGTCCTGGAGCTGAACTGCAGCGCGGCGGAGCCGTGCGACCAGAGCACGCCTCCCTCGAGTGGATACGCGGGACCCACCTGGAACGCCCACTACGCGAACTTCGTCGCGCTGCTCGCAGCACGCTATCCCACAGTGCATTTCTGGCAATTATGGAACGAGCCCGACGCGGGCTACTGGGCCGTGGGACCGTTCGGAACCATTGGAGATGCCTGCAATGCCAACCATGCCCCCATGGGCGCGCGGTATGCGGACATGCTGAAGGTTGCGTACCCGGCCATCAAACAGGCGAACCCCAACGCGTGGGTTCTGACTGCCGGGCTTACCGGAAACGAGGGCTGGGAGTACGACCCTACCGGCGTCGGAGCATACTGCAACGTGTCCACGACCATCGCGGCGAATACCCTGACATGGTCATTCCTGCGGGGCATGTACGCGAACGGCGCCAAGGGCTACTTCGATATCCTGGCCGTGCACGGCTATGGCCAGAACCCGCGGGCGCCTGGCGCGCTGGGCCCCAAGCTCAACTCGCTGAACTGGGAGATCAACCAGACTGGGGCCAACGCACCGAATGATGCGAACCGACCGATCTGGGTCACCGAGTTCGGCACCAACGCAGCCTCGTCCACCAACAACGGAAACCTGCTCGACCCCGCTGACCGGGCCAACTGGCGCACGCAGTTCGACAACCAGCAGATGGTGTGGTACCAAGACGCGCTGCAGGTGCAGTCGGAAGTTGGCGTGGCCCAGAAGATGATCGGCGCGCACATGCAGTCTCCCGAGGGCGGGGACATCCACGCCACCGACGCCGCGCACTCGTTTCTGGACGCGGACGCGGGCAACTACGGGCTGGGCATCATCCGCGAAGATTCGGCGCGTACCCGGCGGCCCGCTTTCAACTGGCTGCTCTCGCGCGCCGCCACCAACATGGCTGCGGAGAACATCGACGCGGGAGGCGGGCAGGCGGCTATCTTCCGCATCGCCGTCGGGGGCACCGTGCCTTTGGACCAGCCGTTCCATTACGACGACGCGCTCCCGGCCACCACGCTGATCCTGGACAACGTGAACGTCAGGACGCTCACCCCGACGAAGGTGGCATTCGTCACTCCCATCTCGTACGCCGCGCACGCCTCGGGCATCGGGTGGATGGCGAACGTGTACAACGACCAGGTGACAGGCACGACGGGCCAGGCGCGCCAGATGGAGGCGCTGCGGGTGAACAACGTTGCCCTCCCGTCTCCCATTGCCATCTGCTACCAGGCCAACGTGTACTCGCGTGGATGGATGACGGAGGCTTGCAACGGGGGAACGGCCGGAACCACGGGGTTGAACCTGCGCATGGAGCAGGTCAAGCTGCGCCTGGCGAACCAGGTGGTCCCGACCGACGTGGGGGCGACGCGCCTGCACGTTTGCTACAGCGCGTATGGCTCGTCTTACGGATGGGGACCGCAGGTCTGCGACGGGACCGCCGCCGGTGTGGCAGGGACGCGGATGGAAGCACTGAAGATTCGTCTGTACAGATACTGAGTTCCTGCTTCTCGATTTAGCTGGCTTGGCCCGGCCATCGTGATGGCCGGGCCAAGCCGCGTTCATCGTCCTGGGACCGGGTATGACCGGCTCAGATATCGACACGCGTCGGGCGACACCGGAATAACGCCGTGTGGAGCGCGAGCCGCGGGTTAGAGCGGTTCCCGCCCGGGTTTTCACGTCTCGACCGATTGGTCCGAGATACAGCCGATGCTGGTTCCCGCATTAACGGTAGACTCGATCGAGAACCGCTCTAGATTTTCCTTGACGGGGGTCCATTGCCTCCGCGCGCAGCCCCTGCCGCGCCGCCCGCGTCGCCATCCTCACGTGCTCCCCGCTGGTGGTGGTGCCACCTGGTTGGACACCATCCCGCATCCATAGACATCGGCAGTGAGGACGTAAGATCTTTCCGCAACCGCCGGGCCCACAGCTCAGCAGAGGCAGGTGGCCTGGTCGCACGTGACCCAGCACGTCTCCTGATTGCAAGCCGTGTAGCGGGAGATGAGCTCCGCGCCCTGCACCGTTCCGCGCCCAGCCGGCTTCTGCCGCAGCGTCTCGAAGCCTGCAACAGCGATGTCCTCCACCCTCAGCTTGAGCTTGTTCATGGTATCTCCAGAGGTTGCGATAGTGGGAATACTCTTGGTACGCCTTGGGAACGTCAGGCCCGGCACACACAGGTAGGAGCGGCACACGTGTCGCCGCAGGTAACCTGGTCGCAGTTCGTACGGATGGTGAGGAACTCCGCGCCCTGCACGGTCCCGGTGCGATCCGGAAGCGCGCCCAGCGTCTCGAAGCCGGCGACGTCGATGTCCTCGACCTTCAGCATGAGCTTTTTCACGGCTGCCCCCCGTACGTGTGATTCGTCCAGGGACACCGTTCGGCCGCCCCAGGGAACATTGAGAGCTCCGGCGCGGCCGTGCGCAACTAATGCGCCATCCGAAGACGAGCACCGGCAGGGCTGTGCTCTCACGTGCTGCTAAGCATACCTTTGGGAGCCATCCGTCCACGGCACCGGGGAGCCATCCGGCCCACCTCTATCGCGGGTCCAGCGCCGTGGCCACCGATGCTGGATCGCGACCTTGAGAGACGATCCACTTGTCGATCAGGGCGCGGGAGATGCTGAGCGGGCCGGGAAGGTTGGGCAGCTCGTCCACCGTCCACCATCGCGCGTCCTCGATCTCGCCGGGCTGGGGGACGATGTCGCCGCCCGCGTACTCGGCCGTGAAGCCGATCATCAGCGAGTTGGGGAAAGGCCACGGCTGGCTGCCGAAGTACGTCACGCCGCGGATCCGGATGCCCACCTCCTCGGCGACCTCGCGCGCGACCGCCTCTTCCAGCGACTCGCCGGGCTCCACGAAGCCCGCGAGGGTGCTGTACATGCCCGGCGGCGTGTTGGGCCCGCGCACCAGCAGCACCCGCTCGCCGTGGTCGATGCGCATGATCACCGCCGGGTTCAGCCGCGGGTAGTC
>DASRQW010000067.1 GCA_035696245.1 Longimicrobiaceae bacterium
GCTGACCGTGGCGCCGGTGGCGATGTGCGGCGCCCTGCTCGCGGCCGGGCTGGACCGCTTCCTTCCCGAGCGGAATGGCGTTCGAACCGCGCTTGCATTCGCGGCCTGGTCCGCCGGCATCGCGCTGTGGGCCGCGGCCGGGCGCGACGTGTTCGGGCTGGGATACCTGGCCGCGGCGACGGCGGGGGACGGGCACGTGCCCGCGCTCTCCGTGGGCGTGATCGCGAGTCAGGGGATTCCTTCCGTCGCGTGGACGTTCGCGCCGCTGGAGCCGGCCTTCATCGCCGGGCGGCTCGGCTTCGCGCTTCTCGCGACCGCCGCGGCGGCCGGCCTCGGCTCGCTCCTCCGCTTCCAGTCCGTCGCATCTCCATCCTCCGTCCCCCATCTCCCGTCCGTTCGGGTGGAAGAGGAGCGCGCGACCCCGCGTCCGACGCTCGCCATCGTTGCGGCACAGACCGGATCGCTGGCCGGGACGTCGCTGATCATCGCCGGGAGATGGATGAGACGGTCGCGGCTGGCGTGGATGGGGATGGCGGGCGCGCTGATCGCCGCCCTGGTGCCCGGCACGGCGCCCGGCGTGGCGCTCGCCGTCGCCCTGACGGTGCCGATGGCCGTCGTCTCCCGCACCTCCGCGCGCGAGGTCCACGTAGCGTCCGCACTGGAGGCCACGACGGCTGCCTTCCTCCGCCCCTCCGCGGCGCTGATGCACGGGTGGGTGCTGGGGGTGCTGACGCTGGCGCCGGCGCTGCCCGCGGTCGCGCGAATGGGCGGCGTGCAGGCGGCGACTGCGTGCGCGGGCGTGCTCGGCTCGGCCCTGTGGCTCACCTGGACGCACCGATGCGCGGCGCGCCCCCTGCTCGGCATCTCCACGCTGGCGGCCTTATGGTACCTGAACGTATTCGACGCGCCTCCGGGTCCGCTGGACCTGCTGGGCTTGTGGCACCCGAGCCCGTCCGCGCTGGTGGCGGCGACCTCGTTCACGGCGGCGATGGCGTGGCTGCTGTGGCGGAGCGACCGCCGCACCGCGGGCGCACGCCGGATGCCGGCGTAAGGACGACGGCGCGCTCATCCGCCGCCGCGGCCATCGCACCGATGGCGGCGGTGGCGCTCTTCCTCGCGCTCTCCACCTTCGTGCTGTCGCGCGGAACGGGCCGCGTGTACGGCTTCGACGTGGCGCGCGACCTGGGGATGGTTGTGGAAGCCGCCCTCCAGGTGTGCCCGCTCTTCGCCGCGCTCTGCCTGCTGATCGCCGGCCCGCTGCGCGACCGTCTGGCGGAACGCCTCGCCGCGCGCATCTCACCGGCGCCGTCGCCTCTGGCCCGGGTCGCCGCGGTGGCGCTCGTCTCGGCCGCGTCCGCGCTGGCCTTCCTGGCGCTGACCGCCGCCGCGGTGTGGGCGGTGACGAGCGGCGGGGCGGGCGCCTCCGGCGTCTACATCGCGCCAAAGGTCTGGCTGTCGCTGCTCTTCGACCTGCTGCTGATCGGGATCTTCACGCACTTCGTGCACGCGCTCACGCGGCGGGGCGGCGTTTCGGTGCTGCTCTTCCTGGGCTACGTGGTGCTCGTGGTGGTCGCGGGGCCGGCGCTGCACGTGACGGAGTACATCGGCTTCGGCTCCACGACGCCGGTGGTGCTCACCGCGTACGACCCGACGCCGGTAGGCTTCGAGGCGGCGTGGGCGTGGCGGCTGTACTGGTCGCTCGTCACGTTGACGATGCTGGCGCTGCTCCATGCGTTCGATGCGCCTCCGCGCGGCCTCCTCGCGTCGCTGCGCTCACCGGGCGCGAAGCGCGGGCGCGTTGCGGCGCTGCTCCCGGTCGCCACCGCCTTCGCGGCCGGGCTGGCGGCGCTCCACGTCTCCGGGCTGCGGGCGGATGCGACGCGCTCCTACGCCGCGGGCCCGCCGGTACTGCCAGCAGCCGTCGCGGCGGGTGGCCTGGAGCGGCCCACGCTGGAGCGTTTCGCGGTGGACCTGGCCTACGCGCCCGAGCGCCGCCGGGTGGAGGTACGCGGCACACTGACGCTCGTCAACGACCGGGGACACGGGCCCCTCCCCTCGGTGCTGCTGGAGAAGTCTCCGGCGCTGCGCCTGGATGCGGTAGATGCCGACCGGCCCGCGGCCGTGCAGAGGGATCGCTCCGGGCGCCTCGTCGCGCTGGCGCTGCGCACGCCGCTGGGCGCGGGCGAACGGCTCACCGTCCGCTTCCAGGGTTCGGTCGATGCCGCGAACCCGTTCGACCGCGTGACGCGATCGCTGGTCTTCTCGCGGGCGTTCTATCTCACGTCCCCCAACCTGCTGCCGCTGCCGCGCCGCCCGGACTGCTTCGACGCGCCCGGCCGGAGAAGCGTCGCCGCCCGTTGCGACGCGGGGGAGAACTACCTGCTGACCGACGCGAGCCGCGGCCGGCTCTCCGTGACCGTGCCGGCCGACCTGCAGGTGGCGGGCGTCGGGACGATGCGGATCCTCCACCCGGGCGGAACGGCGGTCTACGAGCTCACCCTCGACGGGTCGCGGCTCACCAACTTCTTCGTGGCGGGCGCGGCGTTCGGCAGCGCGACCCTGCCCGCGCGGGGCGGCGTGCCGGCGGTGACGGTGTACGGCGCGAAGCGGGACGCGGCGCGGCTCCGCGACGTGGCGGGCGCGGCGCAGCGTGCCGTGGCCTACTACCAGGGCTTCTGGCCGCGCTATCCCGGCGGCAGCCTGACCATCGTGGAGGCGCCGTCCCCGATGAACGAAGCGACGGCGTATTCGGGCGCCGTCGCCATCAACGAGAAGCTGCTGCGCGGGCGCGCGGCGCGCGGGGTGGAGGGGAGCGGCCTGGCGCGGCTCGTCGTGGCGCACGAGCTGGCGCACCAGTGGTGGGGATACGCGGTGGTCCCGGCGCGCGAGCCCGGCCGCCTCTTCGTGCTGGAGTCCACGGCGCAGTTCGCCGCCTACTCCGAGCTGGACAGCCAGGGCATCCTGCCCGCCGACACCGCGCTTGCCCGCGAGCAGCGCCGCTACCTCGCGGCGGTGGGCGGAGGGGGTTTGGCAGACCTCCCGCTCAGCCGGATCGAGCGCGAGGACTGGCTGGCGTACCACAAAGGACCGTTCGTGCTCCTGCGGCTGGACCGAGCCACCAAGGGCGGGCTGATGCCGGCGCTGGGCACCCTCCTCGCCGCCACCGGAGGCAAGCAGGCCGTCGTCTCCCCCGGCGCGCTCGTCGATTCGCTCATCCAGCGCCTCCCCGCGGCGGAGCGCACCCAAGCCCGCACGCTCCTCACCACCGCGCCGAAGCGGTAGCTCGTCCCGGAACGCGGGACAAGCGATGAGTTACGGACGGAGCGAAGGACGTTCGGGGCGGCAAAGATGTGCGGCAGCGGCATCGCCCTGGCGGCTGAAGCCGCGGGCTACGACGGCACGAAGCCCACCTTCGTGGGCTGCGGCTTCGGCATCCCGGCGCGCGTGAACCGCCACGCATCCGCAGAGACAGAACGGTACGACGTGAAAACGGGATGATGCGGCCGCATCATCCCGTTTTCACGTTCGTCCATCTACCTTGTGCATCACCGCCGGTCATCCGCCGTCCGCCGCACACCCTCGGCTGCAACACGGCCGCGGTTCGCACGATGCGGCGGATGCAGGCCGTACGGGAGACCTTTTCGGAGCTTCGACCCCGCACGCCGATGCGCCGGGACCGTGCCTCCAGCGTGACGCACCCCCCGCGCAGGGATCTAGCCGCGCAGCATCAAAGCCGCTGCAAGAAGTCGATCTTGATCATCCGCGTGCCGTGGCCGGCGAAGTCCACCTCGGCGCGGTCGCCGGCGATGGCGAGCACGATGCCCTCGCCGAAGGTGCCGTGCGTGACCTCCTCGCCCAGCCCCAGGCTGCCCGACTCATCCTCCGCGCCCTCGGCCGAGAGCACGCCGTCTACGGACTCGCGCGCCGCGTCGGTGTGGGCGCGGTCGCCGGTGCTGAGGCCCGCAGCGCAGTTGTCGCAGTGGCCGCACACGAAGTCTTCCGCCGGCGCCTCGCCGAAGTATTCCAGCACCATGCGCGTGCGGCAGCGGGCGGTGCGGCAGTAGCGCAGCATCTCCTCCAGTTTGCGCCGGTCGATCTCGCGACGGTGCTCGTAGTCGGTCAGCTCGCGGCTCAGGTCGGCCGCCGTCACGTCGGGCGCCGTGCGCTCCCAGAAGCCGCCGCGGTGCTCGCGCACCATGCCGTGCCGCTTGAGCAGCGTGAGGACGATTCGGGCCTTGCGGCGCGGCACGTCGCCCATGTCGGCGATCTCGTCCACGTGGCGCTTCTCGCCCAGCGGCGCGGCGTTGACGATGCGCGCCACCCCGATGGCCTCGTGCAGGTCCGGGTACTTTCCGCCCAGGAAGTAGCCCTGCACCGACTTGTCCTCCACCCGGTACAGCACCGTGCAGCGCGACGGCAGCCCGTCGCGTCCGCTGCGGCCCACCTCCTGGTAGTACGCCTCGATGCTGCCGGGGAAATGGTAGTGGATCACGAAGCGGATGTCGGGCTTGTCGATGCCCAGCCCGAACGCGTTGGTGGCGATCACCGCCTTCACCGTGCCCGCCATGAAGCGGTCCTGCGCCTCCGTCCGCTCGGCCGCGCTGCGCTTGCCGTGGTACAGCGCCACCGGGTAGCGCGGCGAAAGCTCCTCGTACAGCCGCTCCGCCTCCTTGATGGTCGCCACGTACACGATTCCCGTGCCCTGCGCGTTGCGCAGCAGCCGGTCCAGCGCGGCGTCCTTCTCGGACTCGTTGACCGTGGGCAGCACTTCGAGGAAAAGGTTGGGCCGCAGCAGGTCGGTCACGTGCACCAGCGGGTCCTTCATCCGCATCTGGTGGATGATGTCGTCCCGCACCTCTGGCGACGCTGTAGCCGTGAGCGCCAGCACCGGCGGGCGCCCCAGCCGCTCGGCGATGCTGCCCAGCATCATGTAGTCCGGCCGGAAGTCGTGCCCCCACTGCGACACGCAGTGCGCCTCGTCCACCACGAACAGCGACACCTTGCGGTCCAGCAGCACCTCGAAGAACTCGCGGTCGCGGAAGCGCTCCGGCGTCACGTACAGGATCTTGCCCTCACCGCGCTCCACCGCCGCCTCCGCCGCGTTCTGCTGCCGCGTGGTGAGCGACGAGTTGATGGTGCTGGCCTCCACGCCCAGCGCCTCCAGCTTGTCGGTCTGGTCCTTCATCAGCGCGATGAGCGGCGAGACGACGAGCGTGAGGCCGGGCAGGTGCAGCGCGGGGAGCTGGTAGATGAGCGACTTGCCCGCGCCGGTGGGCATTACCACCAGCGTGTCGCGGCCGTCCAGCACCGCGCGGATCACGTCCTGCTGCCCCGGCCGGAACTCGTCAAGACCGAAGCGCGAGCGCAGGGTGTCGAGCAGGCCCGCATCGCGGCCCGCGTCTGCCGAAGGGTTCAAAACGCCAGCGTCTGTCACAGGGTTTGCCGAAACGGATGGACGGCGCCCAGGGTGCAATCTCCGCACCACGTCCCGACCCTCACCTCGGACCCCGTCCATCCGCAACCCTCGCAGCATCATACGTCGCCACGCACGCTTGAAGCGGCGGCGCCCCGGCCCGCGCACACCCCCACCTTCACGACACCGTGCTCCCCTCTCCCAGGCAGTTTTGGGAGAGGGGTCGGGGGAGAGGGCACCCCGGCCGCCGCACCGACCGCATCCGAACCGACCGGGAGATGCGTGGCGGCGCGATTGCGGCGCGGTTCCCCGGGCTTATTATCCACCGCAGCCGGTGCGCGACCCCAGGCGCCCCCGCCGATGCGCAGCCGTGATCGCCGCGACTCCCCCATCTCCCGAGAACCCAACCGATGCGCCGAGTCGAGCTGGTGCGCGCCGCACGCGCCGTCCTCCAGGCCCTGCGCGAGAGCCGCGTGCACGAGGCGCTCATGGAGGTAGGCCGCGGCGCTCCGGGCGAGGGCGCGCGCTCCGCGCTGCTGGGCGCGCTACGCGAGTACACGGTGCGCTCCACCGCCTTCGGGCCGCACGAGCGCAAGGTGGCGCAGGCGCTGGATCTGGCGCCGCTGGACGACCCCGCGTTCTGGGCCCGCGCCGTGGGCGCCGACGAGCCCGCCGCCCGCGCCGCCGCCGCGCAGATGGCGCAGTCCATCCGCAACACCGCCGCGTATCTCCCCAAGCTGCTCGCGCTGCTCAGCAACGAAGCCCTCCGCCGCGGCGCCGCCTCGTCGCGCGGCGAGCGGTCGGGCGACGGGCTGGCGCTGCTGGAGGTCGTCGTCATCGAGAACGAGCGGCAGCGGTCGTCGCCCATGCGGCTCATCACCGCGCTGGAGAGCGTGTGGCTGCTGTACGACGTCGCGGCCACCATGCAGGGGCTGCCGTCCAGCACCCTCAGCGTGGAGTCGTGCGATGCGGGCAGCGACAAGTCGTTCGCGTTCCTGGGCTTGGAGCCGGTGATCGCGGCCGTCAAGCAGATCGTCCTCTCCGTGTGGGACCGCGTCGTCTTCTACCGCGGACGCCAGAGCGACGTGCGCCTGGAGATGATCGAGCGCTCCGTGCCCGTCCTCACCGAGCTCGCGAAGATGAAGCAGACGGGCGCGCTGGGCCCCGAGCAGGCCGAGCTCCTGCGCCGCGGCATCCTGTCCGGCGTGAAGAAGTTCCTGGACGCGGGCTGCACCATCCCGGAGATCGAGGCCAGCAGCAGCCACGAGTCCCGCACCCTCCTCGCCCCGTCGCCGCGCCTGCTCGCCAATCCTGGCGACTCTCCCGGATTGCGCTAGGCCGCAATCGCCGGCAGGTGCCGCGGCCGTGCGATGCGTGTGGGCGGATGTGACCGGGAGGGCGCGCGGGGCGTCCGTCAGGAGGCGGCGAGAGGTCGCTCCGTTAGCCGGGCACTGCCCTTGCAAGGCAGGCAGAGTCTGGATGCAGGTTCGGGAAGGCCAGTGCGGTACAACTCAACGGGGAGGGATGGGACGATGAATCTGTTCGCCAAGAAGTTTACGGTGGTTCTCGCGACGGCGGCTACGCTGGGCGTGACGAGCCTTTCGGGTTGCGCGTCGATGAACAACAAGGAGCGCGGCGCCACCATCGGCGCCTCGACGGGCGCAGCGATCGGCGCGGTGATCGGGCGCAACAACGGCGGCACGGCCAGGGGCGCGATCCTGGGCGCGGTCCTCGGCGGCGCGGCCGGCGCCGTCATCGGTCACCAGATGGACCAGCAGGCCAAGGACATCGAGACGGCCGTCCCCGGCGCCACCGTGGAGCGCGTGGGCGAGGGCATCGCGGTCACGTTCCCGTCGGGCATCCTGTTCGCGGTCAACAGCGACCAGCTCCAGGGCGCCGGGCGCGACAACCTGACCAAGCTCGCGCAGACCATGCAGCGCTACCCGGGCAGCTCGGTGCTCATCGTGGGGCACACGGACAACACGGGCACCGACGAGTACAACATGGCGCTCTCGCAGCGGCGCGCGCAGGCTGCGGCCGGCTACCTGGTTTCGCAGGGCATCGCCGCCGGCAGCATCCGCACCGAGGGCCGCGGCGAGTCCGAGCCGGTCGCCGGCAACGACACCGAAGCGGGCAAGGCGCGCAACCGCCGCGTGGAGGTGGCCATCTTCGCCAGCGAGCAGTACCGCCAGCAGATCCTCAACCAGAACCACCCGTAAGCTTCCGGTTGCAGGACTGAAGGACGAAACCAGCCCCCGGCACCTTGCGGCGCCGGGGGCTGGTTTCGTTGGGTGAAAATGTGTGTAAGCCCTCTTCCCACAGCGGTCTAGAACACTCGGCTACCACGGTTCTCGCTCGTATGCATCACGATCTACATATCTGCGCCCGGCCCATTCAATCCATTTGTACTGAGGTTTGTCGGTGTACACGCTACGTTGCGCATTGTTAGCCACATGCCGGACTAGCGCAAAAGCTTCGCTTGCCGTGGCGATACTCGGAACCGGATCTGCTGATCCAACCTTGGCGTACAGGGCGTTAGAGGGGGAGAGCGGTAGAAATATTTCAGTGCCTTTCCGCAACCATCCTGGTCCATATACGACAATTCCGTCGCGGCGCCGGAAGCGGATGAGCGGATGATCCGACGTCGGCCATGAACGATTCTCTGGAGGGTGGAGCAAGTGCCATGTCTGCCGCAATGCCTCCGGCGTAATCTGTGCAACAAGGTGCTTGACACGTTGCATCCAAGAAGTGCTGCCTCCAAGTAGAGACAGTTGTACCTTAGTACCGTGACCGTCTGACGTCCAAGAAGTCTTCATGACTGGTCGTAAATCGGTAGGGTTTTCACCAGCTCTCTTCTGTGACTGAATGGGTGAGTGTCGACCAAACTTCCGAACGGCGGATTTGATTACTTGGTTCATAATCGGTGGGATAACACCAGCTTCCCAAGCCCTATGAAAATCGTAAGCTTTGGGCGTGCGAGCATCTTGTGCCACAGCAAACCTTATGAGGGCTTGCCAGTCTTCTGGACGGAGTGCTTGCGAGTGGTCAAGCCGATCAAGCGCATGATAAGCCGGCGTTTCTATCTCACGTTCGAGCCATCGCTCGAAGTGATCTCGTTCCAGCCCCGGAATATAGGCGTCGTAGAGATGCGTACGAGCGCCAGCAGAGCGAAGCGAAACTCGCTTCCATTTGGGATAACGTGAGTCTGGAACGACAATCTTGTGCTCCCACACCGTATGCCCATCCGGCGACCATCGTATGAGATAGCCGCGAGGAACAAAGTGGTTATTCCGTGTCGTCTGATATCCCGGCATAGAGTAAGAATCTCCCAATCAATGTGAACCACACAACTGCTCCGTAGATACAGACCGGGGCTCACGTGCTGAGATTTTCATAGGCGGCGGATCACCCGGCACGGGTTACCTCCCGCGACCACGCCGGCGGGTACGTCGCGCATCACCACGCTGCCGGCGCCGACGATGGAGTCCGCGCCGATGGTCACGCCGGGGCCGACGATCACGCCGCCGCCCAGCCACGCGCGCGAGCCGATGACGATGGGGCGCGCGAGCTCCGGCCCAGCCGCGCGCTCGGCGGCATCTCGCGGGTGATCCGCCGTCAGGAGTTGCACGCCGGGCCCGAGTTGCGCCTGCTCCCCGATGGTGATGGGCGCGGGGTCGAGAAAGACCGCGCCGAAGTTGACGAAGGCGCCTGCGCCGAGCGTGATCTGCATCCCGTAGTCGCAGTAGAACGGCGGCTCGATCCAAGCTCCGTCGCCAACCCTTCCCAACAACTCCCGCATCAGCGCCTCGCGCCCGGGACCGTCGCCGGGATCGCTGGCGTTGAGGCGCGCGAAGAGCCGGCGTGCGCGGACCCTCGCCTCCACAAGCGCAGGATCGCTCGCGAGGTAGAGGTCGCCTCGCAGCATCTTCGTACGTTCGCTTAGGGCATCTCTCACGGCCGCCGCTACTCCGCCGCAGTGAGCGAGAGGGCTTGAGCGCGGTGGAGAAGTGGATCAAGCGTGGACGGCGAGTTGTCGTACACACCGTTTAGACGCGCGGTGATCTCGTCTTCCGTAGAGGGTGTAGCGACCGTGGAGTCCGCCGTGCCTGTCGGACAGATAGCATCGTTGTTCAAACCGGCACCGCCTCGCGCAACACCTGCTCGCGAATGGATGGGAGCACCCCCCTCTCAGTGACCACGTCGACCCGGCGCCCTAACGCGTCTTCCAGGTCGGCGACAAGCCCGCCGGGGAACCAGGCACTCGTTGACGGCCCCGCTTCGACGAGCAGGTCAACGTCGCTGTCCGGCCCGGCGTCGCCCCGTGCGACGGAGCCGAACACGCGGACATTACGCGCGCCGTGCTTCTCGGCGATCTGCCGGATCAACTCGCGTTTGCCTAGAATGACTTCGTCGATGCCCATAGGTGTCGAGCAAGAAACTCGGGCGGAACATCGTGAACCGGTTAGTCCGGTCCGGAACGGATCTGGCGAATCTGAGTCGAGAGACAGCCTTCGGCTGCTTCTACGACGTTCAGCAGCAATTCATCAACCGTCTCGCCTTGCGTCGCGCAGCCGGGGATTGCGGGGACTTCGGCCCAGAATCCACCTTCCTCCGCATCGTGAACCACGATCTCCAGCTTCACGCTGATAGCTCCAAGATGCGAGATGTCGACCATCTACCCCGTCGCCAGCATCTCCAGCAGCAAGCGCGCCGCGAGCTTGGCGGTGCGGGCGTCGATGTCGTATGAAGGCGAGGTCTCCATGATGTCGGCGGCGAGGAGGAGCGGGTGGGCGGAGATGGTGCGGACGAGGCCGATCATCTCGCGGGCGGTGAGGCCGCCGATGCCGGCGGCGCTCACGCCGGGGGCGAACGCCGCGTCGGCGGCGTCGATGTCGACGGAGAGGTAGAGCGCGTCCGCATCCGCGGTGACGGCGGTGACGGCGGCGAGGGCTTCGCGGGCGACGGCGGCGGCCCCGCGGTCCGCGACGTCATCCACCGTGAAGACGTGGATGCCCTGCTCGCGCGCCCAGTCCAGGTAGTAGCGCGAGTTGGCGAAGCGACGGATGCCGATCATCGCCACTCGCGGGCCTTCCAGGATGCCCGTCTCCAGCGCGCGGCGGAACGGGGTGCCGCTGGAGAGCGAGGCAGCGTCGTCGTACTCGCGCACGTCCAGGTGCGCATCCACGGTCACGAGCGCCAAGCGGGTGTCCGGCCGCGCCGCCGCCAATCCACGGATCATTGAGCCGGTGATGCCGTGGTCGCCGCCCAGGAAGACGGGCCGCGCGCCCGCCGCGAAGACACCTCGCGCCGCCTCCTCAATCCGCCGGTGCGCCTCGCCGCCGTTCATGGTCGGCAAGGCCAGGTCGCCGAGGTCGAGCACGGGCGGCACATCGCGCTCGCCGTCGAACGAGCCGAAGGCGGCGAGGGCGTCGCGGATGGCGCGCGGGCCGAAGCGCGCGCCGGGGCGCGACGGGATGCCGCCGTCGTAGGGCAGGCCCAGGATCGCACGCTGTCCATCCAACGATGCCACGCCGTCCCACGCTCGCAGCAGCGCGGAGGCGCGGGGGTCGCGCGGGTCGGGCGCGGCGCGGAGGCCGGCGAGCGGGTCGGGAGCGGGCTGGGTCACGGGCGGCGGATGCGCGAGGGATTTCCGGCTTGCTGGCGGCGAGCGCGAGCGGCTAAGTTAGGCGGCACGGCGGCGGGCCGGCCAGGGGTGCGAGCGGCACGCCGGCCGGCCCACGCTTTCCCCGGCACCGAAGCTCCAGAACGCGGCACACACACCATGCGCATCCTCACCGGCATCCAGCCGTCCGGCACGCTGCACGTCGGCAACTACTTCGGGGCCATGCGCCCCATCCTGTCGCTGCAGGAGACGGGCGAGGTCTTCTGCTTCCTGGCCGACCTGCACGCCCTCACGTCGCTGCACGACCGCGAGGCGCTGCGGGCCAACGTGCGCGAGGCTGCGCTCGATTTCCTGGCCTGCGGGCTGAACCCGGACCGTACCGTATTCTGGTGCCAGTCAGACGTGTCGCAGCACGCGGAGCTGATGTGGATCCTCACCACCGTCACGCCCAAGGCGCTGATGGAGAAGATGGTGAGCTACAAGGACAAGGTGGCGCGCGGCATCCCCGCCAGCCTGGGCCTCTTCACGTACCCCGTGCTCCAGGCGGCGGACATCCTGCTGTACGATGCGGACGTGGTGCCTGTGGGCAAGGACCAGAAGCAGCACCTGGAGGCCACGCGCGACATCGCCGGGAAGTTCAACGAGGCGTACGGCCCCACGCTCAAGCTGCCCGAGCCGCAGATCAGCGAGGACGTGGCCACGGTGCCAGGACTGGACGGGCAGAAGATGAGCAAGAGCTACGGCAACACCATCGACATCTTCATGCCCGAGAAGGCGCTGAAGAAGAAGGTGATGAGCATCGTCACCGACAGCACGCCGCTGGAGGACCCGAAAGACCCCGAGGGCTCGCTCATCATCGCGCTCTACCGCCTGTTCGCGAGCGCGGACGAGGTGGCGGAGATGGAGGCGGACTTCCGCCAGGGCGGCATGGGCTACGGCGACTTCAAGAAGCGGCTGCTGGAGCGCATCTGGACGTTCTACGCCCCCATGCGCGAGAAGCGCGAACAGCTCGCCGCACGGCCGGACGACGTGGAGGACATCCTGCGCGCCGGTGCCGCCCGCGCCCGCGCCATCGCCGGGGAGACGCTGGAGCGCGTGCACCAGGCGGTGGGGCTGCGGTAGAGAAGTTCGGCGATGGGGGGCAGGATGGAGCCGCGCCCTCCCGGACTTCCTGACGCGGGCGGAAGACCGGGGAGGGCGCGACGGAAAGGCAGCGGACTCGCTTACGCCTGGACGGGGCGATCCGGCGCGCCGCCCAGCAGCTGGGGGAGAGCCGCTTCGGCTTCGCCCAGCGTCATCGCGGGGTGGCCGGAAACCTCGAAGCGGAACTGGCCCGAGTTCTGCCCCGCCCGGAGCGTGTAGCGGCCGATCTCACCGCCGTTCGTGTTGCGGAGAATGACGTACATGTCGGAGTCGATCGCGTTGCTGAGCGTGATTCCTCCTGAGATGGGGCCGCTGGTGGCCTCCACGAGAGCCACCGCTGTCACGCTGCCGCGGGGCGCCTGCACCGTGAGCTCCCCGCGCGTGTAGACGTAGATGTACTCCGTGCCCATGTTCTCGGCCACGATCTCGGCGGAGCCGCCGATGATGGTGCCGCCATTGCCAAGGCCCAGGGAGTACCTCGACGAGGTGGCGGTGTCGTGGCATACGTACGAGATCAGGTAGTAGCCGGCGTTCTGCATGGAGGCTCCCGACGGGGTGGGGCTGGACTCCGGCTCGGTCGTGCGAGACCGGTACATCCAGCAGGCGGATACGGGCCACGGCAGATGGACCGCGTCCCGGCGCCGCGGCGGAAGCTAACGTTCCTTGGCCCCAGCTCCTAGAATTTTGTCGGGAATGGTAAGTGGCTGCTGCGTCCGACTCTCAGGCATTGCCCTGGTCGGCCATCGGACACCATCGCGTCGGCGGGTGGAGGTGATCGCAACCCACGGAGACGGTCGGCTCGCTCGAGTGACTCGCCGTCAATCGGATGCGAGGCCGGATCCCTCTGTCGATTCACAGCCGCGCAGCCCGTTGCGGCGGCGGGGTATGGGATGTGCTGAGTCGCGGGCGGAAGGCTTCGGCGCGGTGGAGGGGCCGGGGCGCGCGCACAACCGACGGGAGACCGGGAGCCGAGATGAGCGAGCACCTGCACAACGTGGAGTTTTCCGAATCCGACGACACGAGCATCGTGGGCGCCAAGGACGCCGCCGAGCAGCCGCGGCGCAACCCAGCGGGCGACGCCATCGAAGGCCGCGGAGTGACGGACCGGGTGCTGACGCTGGTGTGCGAGTCGTGCGGCAAGGACTACTTCTTCGACGACGAGCCGCCGCCCGCCGGCATGAGCTGCGCCAAGTGCGGCGGCACCGTCTTCCGCTCGTTCGAGAGCAGCGTCGGTGACGAGGCGGCCGACGACTTCCGCGACAGCACCGAGCGCGACCTGGACCCCGACGATGCCGAGGGCGACGTGATGCCCGGCGACATCATCGACCTGGAGCGCATGTAGCTCGCCCCGCCCCAGACGCCGCCTCCGGCCCGAAGCTCCCACGGAGCCCGGGCCGGCACGCGTTCGGGGCCTGGCAGTTAAAACCGCGGCAAACACGATCGAGCATCAGCAAGCCCCCAAACAGGCTCCCCTCCCCCAGGCAGTTTTGGGGGAGGGGCTGGGGGAGGGGGCCCACGCCGCCGCAACGAGAATCCCAACCACATCGGGCAGGACGCGAATGAGCAACGGAACAGGGGGCGTGTCGCAGGTACCCACGGCCCTCTTCATCGGGTCCGGGGTGGCGCTGGTCACCCCGTTCGACACGAACGGCGTCAACGAGAACGTGCTGCGCGAGCTGGTGCGCTTCCACCTGCGCGAGGGGACGGACGCTCTCGTCGTGAACGGCAGCACCGGCGAGGCGTCGACCATGACGCCGGGCGAGCAGCGGCGGGCGGTGGAGATCGTCGTCGATGAGGCGGGCGGCAAGATCCCCGTGATCGCGGGGGCTGGCGGCAGCGACACCACGGCCGTCTCCCGCCTCGCGTCGGAGGCCCGTGCCGCGGGGGCGACGGCGCTGCTCGTGAGCCCGCCGCCGTACAACAAGCCTACGCAGCAGGGCATCGTCGCGCACTACCGCGCGGTGATGGACGCGGGCGGCCTGCCCACAATCGTCTACAACGTGCCCGGCCGTACGGCGTGCAACATCCTCCCCGCGACGGTGGAGACGCTGGCGGAGGACGACCGCATCGTCGGCGTGAAGGAGGCGAGCGGCGACCTGTCGCAGGTGGCCGAGCTGTCGCGGCGGGTGGGCGAGCGCGTGGCCATCTACAGCGGCAACGACGACCAGGTGGTCGCGCTGATGGCGCTGGGCGGCATGGGCGTGATCTCCGTGCTCGCGAACGTCGCGCCGTCGGACGTGTCGCGCATGGCGCGGTCGTTCCTGGAGGGCGATGTCGTCACCGCACGCAAGCTTCAGCTTCGCCTGCTGCCGCTCATCAACCTGCTCTTCAAGGAGCCGAATCCGATCCCCGTGAAGGCCGCCGTGCGCGCTCTGGGCTTCGACGCAGGGCCGCTGCGGCTGCCGCTGACCGAGGTGTCGGACGCGCTGCGGGGCGAAGTGCTGGCGGAGATGCGGGCGCTGGGGCTGGACGTGCGCGGGGAGGGCTGAGATGGCGGAGCGCGTGCGGGTCGTGCTCAGCGGCGCCACCGGGCGGATGGGCCTCACGCTCGCCCGGCTTATCGCGCTGGACGGGCGGATGGAGCTGGTGGGCGGCATCGGGCGAATGGACGAGGACCAGGCGTGCGACATCGGCTGCCCCATCATCCACGCCGCCGAGGACGCGGGCGAGGTGGTGCGCGCCGCCGACGTGGTGATCGACTTCTCCGCGCCGGAGCTGCTCCGCCGCCTGCTGGACACGCAGCGCGAGGCGATGGCGGGCACCGCGCTCGTCGTCGGCACCACGGGCCTGTCGCCGAACGACCATCGGCTGCTGGCGGACGCGGCGGGGAGATCGCCCGTGCTCGTCTCCGCCAACTTCAGCGTGGGCGTGAACCTGCTGCTCGCGCTGGCCGAGCGCGCCGCGGCGGTGCTGGGACCGGACTACGACGTGGAGATCGTAGAGGCGCACCACCGGCGCAAGGCGGACGCACCCAGCGGCACCGCCATCGAGCTCGGACGCGCCGTCGCGCGGGGGCGCCAGGTCGCGCTCGACGAGGTGCGCGTGGACGGCCGCAGCGGGCGTCCGGGCGCGCGGCCGCAGGGCGAGATCGGCTTCCACTCGGTGCGCGGCGGCGACATCGTGGGCGAGCACCGCGTGATGCTCATCGGCGAGCGCGAGCGGGTGGAGCTGGGGCACGTGGCGGCGGATCGCGACCTGTTCGCCGCGGGCGCGCTGCGGGCCGCGGGGTGGATCGTCGGCCGCCCCGCGGGCACGTACGGCATGGCGGACGTGCTCGGGCTCTCGTGACGCAGCGCATCTCCCGAGGCGCCTGAACGTGGGCGAGCAGGCGCTGGCGGACCTCGGCTTCCCGCCCGGCTGGGCCGCGGCGATGCACGCGGGCTTCCTCTTCCGCATCGTCCTGGCCGCGTTCCTGGGCGGAGTGATCGGCCTGGAGCGGGAGATGTCCGGCAAGCCCGCCGGGCTCCGGACGAACCTGCTCATCTGCGTGGGCGCGGCCATGCTCACCGACCTCTCCATCGGCTTCGGCAACGCGTTCGGGGCCGACCCAGCGCGCGTGGACCCAAGCCGCATCGCGGCGCAGGTCGTCACCGGCATCGGCTTCCTGGGCGCGGGTACCATCCTCCAGACGCGGGGCCGCGTGACCGGCCTCACCACCGCGGCCACGCTGTGGGTCGTCGCCGCCGTCGGCATGTCGGTCGGCGCGCACGCGTACGTCGCCGCGATGGAGGCCACGGCCATCGTCCTCGTCGCCCTGACGATCCTGGGCCGCATCGAGAACACGCTTCTGCGGCGCCGCGCCTTCCACCGCTACACGTTCAGCCTGGACGCGGACACGGCGCTGCTCTCGAAGCTGGAGGGCGCCTTCCGCGGCTCTGGCTTGCAGGTGCGCGGCGAGTCGCTGGAGCGCGGGCCCGACGGCTTCCACGCCGTCTTCGAAGTCACCGGCCCCGCGCGCGTGCACGAGCAGATGGCGCGCAGCCTGGTGATGCTGCCCGGCGTGCACCGCATGACGAGGGGCGAGTAGATGCCGAAGGCGGTGATCGACATGAACGACCGCCGTCCCGTCTGGGCGATCCCGGGCTGGGCGGTGGACGAGATCAGGTCCGCGTTCCCGTCCGATTGGGACGTCGTCGTGGTGGACGGGCACGCGGACGGACAGGGCGACGGCCGCGGCACCTCGCCCGATGCGGTGCGGGCGGCGCGCGGCGCGGAGGTCTACCTGGGCCTCGGCATCCCGCGCGAGCTGTTCCTCGCGGCGACGGCGAGCGGCGAGCTCCGGTGGATGCACACCGCGTCCGCCGGCGTCGCCGGGGCGCTGTTTCCGGAGATGGTGGAGTCCGCCGTCGTCCTCACCAACTCCGCCGGCATCCACGCCGAGCCCATCGCCGACACGGTGATGGCGATGGTGCTGCATTTCGCGCGCGGGCTGGACTTCATGGTGCGGGCGCAGGCGGAGCGGCGCTGGGACAAGGCGACCTTCGACGCGCCCGGCGTGCCGGTGCGCGAGCTCGCCTCGTCCACTCTCGGCATCCTCGGCCTGGGCGGGATCGGCCGGGCCGTCGCGCGACGCGCGGTCGCGCTGGGCATGCGCGTCGTCGCGACGCGGCGCAGCGGGACGGAGGGTCCGGATGGCGTGGAGGTGGTGACGGGAGATGATGCGCTGGGGCGTATGCTGGACCGGAGCGACTTCGTGGCCGTGTGCGTGCCGCAGACGGCGGAGACGGAGGGGCTGATCGGCGCGGCGGAGCTCGCGCGGATGGGAAAAGGCGCGGTGCTGGTGAACGTGAGCCGCGGCGCGGTGGTGGACGAGGAGGCGCTTACGGTCGCCCTGAAGACGGGAAAGCTGCGCGGGGCGGGCCTGGACGTGTTCGCCGAAGAGCCGCTTCCGGCGGCGTCGGAGCTTTGGGGCCTTCCCAACGTGTTGGTGAGCCCGCATGTTTCAGGCACATCTCACGACTTCTGGCGGCGGCAGACGGACCTCGTCACCGCCAACGTCCGGCGCTGGCTGGCCGGGCAGCCCCTCCTGAACACCGTCGACAAGACGGCCGGGTACTAGAGCGGATGGAAAACATCATGCAGGGCGTGGAGAAGATCATCCACGCGGCGGTGCAGCGCGGCGCCAGCGACCTCCACATCAAGTCCGGCGACGTCTTCCGCGCCCGCATCAACGGACAGCTGGTGCCGTTCACCAAGCAGCGCATCACGCAGGAGCAGGCGCGCTCCATCGCGTCGTCGCTCATCCCGCACGAGCGCGACCGGGCCCGCCTGGACGAGCTGCAGGACTACGACTGCTCGTGGGGGATGCCGGGCGTGGGGCGCTTCCGCGTCAACATCCTGCGGCAGCGCGGCAGCTTCATGATCGTGATGCGGGTCATCCCCATCGAGATCCCCAGCTTCGAGGCGCTGGGGCTGCCGGCCGTGCTCAGCGACATCGCGGCCAACGAGCGCGGGCTGATCCTGGTCACCGGCATCACCGGCTCGGGCAAGAGCAGCACGCAGGCGGCCATGCTGGGCTACATGAACCAGAACATGCGCCGCCACATCGTCACGCTCGAGAACCCCATCGAGTTCCTGCACCGCGACGTCAACTCGTCCATCACGCAGCGCGAGGTGGGCATCGACACCGACTCGTTCCGCGTGGGTCTGCGGGCGGCGCTGCGGCAGGACCCGGACGTGATCCTGATCGGCGAGATGCGCGACACCGAGAGTATCGACATCGCCCTCAAGAGCGCCGAGACGGGCCACCTGGTCATCTCCACCGTGCACACGCGCGACGCGGCGTCCACCATCTCCCGGCTGGTCGCCACCTTCCCGCCCGAGGAGCAGAAGGTCGTGCGCCTGCGCCTGGCGGAGCAGCTGCAGGCCATCGTCTCGCAGCGCCTGCTGCCGCGCAAGGACGGCTCGGGCCGCGTCCTCGCCGCCGAGGTGATGGTGGTGACCGGCACCATCCGCGACTGCATCGCCGACCCGGAGCGCACCGAGGAGATCCGCGACCTGATCGCCGACGGCCGCACCACGTACGGGATGCAGACGTTCGACCAGTGCCTGATGGACTTGGTGCAGGCCGAGCACGTGGACTTCGCCGTCGCAAAGGCCGCCGCCACCAACCCCGGCGACTTCGAGCTGAAGATGAACATGCTCGCCGGGCGCGGCGGCGCCGGAGGGCCGTCGTATTGACCGCCGGCTCCGTGCTCGTCCCCACCCAGGAAAGCCGCACGCGGAGACGCGGAGACCGCGGAGAACAGCTCGCGTCTCCGCCCTTTTCCGCGTCCTCCGCGCCTCGGCGTGAGCCCCGACGTTCGCGGAGGGGATGAGCATGGGATCGGAAGCGTACTACGTGCTGCTGGTGGTCGTGGAGATCGCCGGCCTGCTCATGATCCCGTTCGGCTTCCCCGGCCTGTGGGTGCAGCTCGCTGGGCTGGCGTGCTACGCGATGCTGACGGACTTCCGCACCGTGGGATTGCCGTCCATCGCCTTCGTGGCGGTGCTCGCCGTGGTGGCCGAGGCCCTGGAGTGGGTGCTGGGCGACCGCTTCGCGCGCAAGTACGGCGGCGGCAAGCGCGCGTCGTGGGGCGCGCTGCTGGGCGGCATCGCCGGGGCCATGCTGGGCCTGCCGATCCCCGTCGTCGGAAGTGTCGTCGGCGCCTTCCTGGGCTCGTTCCTGGGCGCGGCGGCCTTCGAGCTGCACGGCCGGCGCGAGCTGGCGCCGGCGCTGCGGGTGGGCTGGGGGGCGCTGCTGGGGCGGCTGGCCGCCACCGCCGTGAAGGCGGGAATGGGGGCCGTGGCGCTGACCGTGGTCCTCTTCGGCGCGCTGGGGTGAAGGTTCCGGCACGCATCCCGCAAGTGAATGCCGGAATGAGCATTCCCGCAGCACCCGCGCAGCCGGGCCGGCCCGCCGGCCCCAGTTCCCGAACCGCCCCGCGCGCCGCGCAGGCGGCACCCGGAAGGGCGGCCTGAGCCCATGGCCAAGCCGCTCCCGCTGCCGCAGCAGCTCCTGGCGCTGGTGGACGAGGTCCACCGTGCGCCCACCTGCGACCGGGCCATGAGCCTGCTCGCCCAGCGCGCCCTGGCCCTCACCGGCTCGGGGCGCGCTCTCGTGCTGGTGCGCCGCGGCGGCGACCTGCGCGGCGTGGCGGCCGCGGGCGAGGGAATGGCCGACGATGAGGCACGCGGCGTGGTGGTGCCGGTGCTGGACGTGACCAGCGCCGCCGCGCGCGCCGTCCGCGACAGGGCGCCGGCGGAGTCCGGCCAAGGCGAGGCGCTGGGGGGGATGAGCGGCTACCTCGCCATTCCGCTCCCCGGCACCGGCGACGACTTGCTGGGCGCGCTGGCGGTGGAGTCGGCCGGGCTGGACGAGGGCGCGCGCGAGGCCGCCGTGCAGCTTGCCGAGCACACCGGCCCCGCGCTGGCCCGCGCGGCCGAGGTGGAGCGGCTGCGCGCGGCCGCCACGCGGGCCGAGCGGGAGCGCGGGCTGCTGGCGGCCATCGTGGAGGCGTTGCCGGAGCCCGTGCTCATCACCGGCCCCGCAAACCGCATCCTCCTCGAGAACCGGCGCGCCGCCGTGCTCTTCAGCGCCAAGGACGAAGACGCCACGGAGCTTCGGCGCACGGGCGAGCTGAACAACCTGCTGCTGACGTCGTTCCTCACCCGCGCCGCGGCGGGCAAGGGCACGGGCCGCGAGCTTAACCTGGTGGATCCCGCGGGCGGCAAGGACCTGGTGTTCGAGGTCCTCTCCACGCCGCTGCCCGAGGGGCTGTACGACGAGGGCGCCACCGTCTCCGTCCTGCGCGACGTGACCGAGCTGAAGGGCGCCAGCACCGAGCTGGAGCACCAGTTCCGCCGCGTGCGCCAGGGCGAGGCGAAGGCGCGCCGCGAGCGCGACCGGCTGAACGTGATCCTCGAGAACGTGAGCGACCCCATCCTGGTCACCGACCCGGACGGCTCGGTCACCATGATGAACCGCGAGGCCGAGCGCCTGTTCGAAGCCTCCGCCGGCTCGGGCGCGGCCGAGCAGGTGGCGCGCAACCACGAGAGCTTCGCCGGGTTCGTGGGCGAGCTGGGCGCTGCGGGCGAGAGCACTCGCTCCGGCCAGCTGCGCCTGGCGGACCCCGCCACCGGCGCGCAGTTCCCCGCCGAGGTCGTCTCGTGCAAGATCCTCAACGACGGCGGCGAG
>DASRQW010000068.1 GCA_035696245.1 Longimicrobiaceae bacterium
CCGCCCCGGCGTGAGCCCGGCGAAACCGCCCGCCGGTCTCCCGCCGCACATCTCCACATGGGTACTGCGAAAAACATCCAGCTTCTCCCACATCGTCAGACTCTGCTCAGACCTCCGACTCCACCGTGGAACCCCGTCCGCCAGGACGGCCGCCCTTCGCAGCCGGGGGTTTCATACCCCCGGCGATGCCGCGGCGGAGAGGCTGATCGTGATCGCGCGCGTCCTTCGAAACGATCCTTTGCCCCGCGGCCGGTTCCCGATCGCGGCGCGTTCGCCCTGCGATCTCTCCCTGACGTTCGGCTCGGCCCTCAGTCGCTCCCGCCGATGTACATCTGGATCATCTGGCGCCACCAGGGCCAGTCGTGCGCCCAGCCGTCCCACACGCGCAGGGCGTTCCCGATGCCCTTCTCCCACAGGATGCGCGACAGGTACTCGTTGTTGCCGAACGACGGGTCGTCGCGCCCGATGGCGAGGATGATGTCCAGCCGCCGCATGGCCTCCAGCCGCCCCCAGTCGTGCTCGTGCGTCACGTACGCCGACGGGTTGTTGGCGAACACGTTGGCGTCGCTGTGCCCGTTCACGAAATCGCCGTTGTCGTACAGCCCGCTCAGCCCGATCGCGCGCCCGAACAGGTGCGGGTGGCGCAGCGCCATGTTCACCGCGTGGTACGCGCCGAAGCTGGCGCCCGCGGTGATCGCGAACGGGTTCGGGTTGCGGCTCTGCGAGAAGGGGAGGACCTCGGAGAGGACGTACTGCTCGTATTGGAGGTGGCGCCAGGCGCGGTCGCCGGGGTGCTTCCACTTGGCGTACCAGCTCTCCTCGTCCACGCTGTCCAGGCAGAACAGCTGGGCCCAGCCGCGCTCCAGGTGCTCGCCCAGCGCCTGCATCATCCCCTGGTCTTCCCACTCGAAGTAGCGCCCCATGCTGGTGGGGAAGACCACCACCCGCGCCCCGGAATGCCCGAACACCAGCAGGTCCATGTCGCGGCCCAGCGACGGGCTGTACCACCGTTGGTGCTCGCGGTGCATTCGGTCTCGCTCCGGGTGCGGCGGTGTGGATGGGAACGGGCCCGGCATCCCCCGCGGGAGCCGGAAGCCTCGCTGTCGCTGCCTCGCGCCAGGCCCCGGCGCCCCCGCAATCCACGGGCCGGTGGCGCCGGCCGGCACACCGGAGCCGCCGTTCTTCCGCGCTCCCCTCGCCCGCATCCCACGTACAGCACGCTGCGAGTCCGATGCGGCTCTCCGCCCCCGCCTGTCCCCTGTCACGCCGCGGACGTATAACTCCGCGCATCCACGCCGCTCATCCGCCCGCGGGTCAAAGGCCGAGCGCCCGGCGCCCCATCGACCAGCTCGTCCTCGAACCGCCCGAACACATGGAGATCGTCACAGCCCGCCTCGTGCTGCGCGAGTTCGTGGAGGCGGACGCGCCGTCGTTCGCCGCCTACCACGCCGATCCGCGCCAAGCCCAGTTCTACACGCCCGAAGAGGCCGAGCCCGCGCGCGTGCTGCGGCTGCTCGGCCTCTTCCGCGGCTGGGCGTGCGAAGATCCGCGATCCAACTACCAGCTCGCCATCGCCACACGCGGCGCACCCTCGGGGGTGATCGGGTGCGCGGGCATCCGCAGGGAAGGGCGCGGCGATCACCAGGCGGAGCTCGGCATCGAGCTGGCGCCGGAGCACTGGGGCAGGGGCTACGCGACCGAAGCCGCGGCGGCGCTGCTCGCGTTCGGCTTCCGCGATCTCGGGCTCTGGCGGATCACCGCGGATTCGGTAGATGCGAACGACCGCATCGCGCGCCTGCTTCGCCGCCTCGGCTTCGAAGCCATCGGCACGCGCCCCGGCACCGAGTGGATGCGCGCCCGAGGCTGGAGTCACGCCGAGTGGCTGTTCACCCGGGACCGGTGGTCTCCTCTGACGAACCACCCGGAGCCGGAGAGGTAGGCGCCGCGCCATCCCCCGATGCTCGCGCCGCATCTCCCGAAGCGTTCGCCGCGGGTCCGGCCGCCGGCGCACCCTCCGCGAGGCTGAACTCCAGCTTGCCGGCCTGCACGTCGGCGCGGACCAGCCGGACCCGGACGGCCGTGCCAAGCTCCAGGCGGGGTGCACCCTCCGGCTTCTGAACCTCGGAGCGGATGGCGGGATCCTGGAGCTGCACCTCGACCTTGCCGTTCCGCACGCCCAGCACCACGGCGGGGTAGTCGTTGCCCTCGCACCCGCGCAGCGTCCACGCCTCGGCGACGTCCACCACGCGGCGCTCCAGCTTGCCGTCCTTCTTCTCCGCCTCGTCCATCAGCGGCGGCAGCTTGGCGAGCGTCGCCACCTCGTCCGGCGTGGGCCGCCCGCCGCTCGCCAGCGTGATCAGCAGGTCGATCACGTAGCGATCCGCCAGGCGCCGCAGCGGCGCGGTGACGTGCGCGTACGGCATCGCCAGCGCGGAGTGGTTGGGCGCCGCGGGCGGCTCGCCGTCGAACGCGGTGTAGTCCGCGCCGCGGTTGGTGCGCCGCGCCTGCCAGAGCAGCGCCGTCGCGTTGGGACTCGTCACGTCTACCGAGTGGATGAAGTCCGGGTAGCTCATCCCCTCCGTCCACGCGAAGCCCAGCGCCAGCGCGGCGCGCCGGAAGCTCTCCAGCGCCGCCGACTCCGGGGCGGGCATGGTGCGCAGCAGGCCCACGCGGCCGTCCAGCATGCGCAGCGCGGCGCCGTGCCCGGTGAGCAGCGACACCTGCGCGTTCCAGTCCTCCGCCGCGTTCGGAAGCTCGTAGTCCAGCTTGTAGCCCAGCCGCGCCGCCGCCGCCTTCTCCACGTGCTGGTCCAGGATGGGCAGCGACACGCCGCCGCGCTCCGTCTCCCGCATCTTTCGCTTCTCGCCGAACTCCTTCAGCAGCATCAGCGACTCCGCCCACGGCTTGCCGGCGAACAGCTTCCCGCCGCCCTGCACGTGCTCCAGCGCCTGCTCGTACGTGAGCTGCGCGCGGCTGCGCACCAGCGCCCGCTCGACCGTGCTGCTCACGATGTCCGCGCGCGCGTTCAGCTCGAAGCCGAAGATCACGGCGGGGCACGGCTGGTCGGGCAGCAGACTCGCGGCGCCCTGGCTCAGCACCGGCGGGTACAGCGACTCGCGCTCGTCCGGCGCGTAGAAGGTCACGCCGCGCAGCCACGCCTCGCGCTCCACCGCGCCGCCGCGGTCCACCCAGAACCCCACGTCCGCGATGGCGTACAGCAGCCGGTAGCCATCGCCCATGCGCTCGAAGAAGAGCGCCTGGTCCAGATCGCGGCTCCCCGGCGGGTCGACCGTCACGAACTCCACCGCCGTCCGGTCCACACGCCCCGCATCGGCAGTGGGCACGCGCTTGGCCGCCGCTTCCGCCTCGGCCACCACGTCCGCCGGGAACTCCGTGCGGATGCCCAGCTCCGCCCGCGCGGCGGCGAACGCTGCATCCAGCGGCGATGTTTGCGCTCCGGGCTCGCTCATCTCACGCATCGTCTGAGGATCTGAATCGCACCGCCCCGGCAACCGGAACGCCCTCGCGCCCAAAGCAAAGACGGCGCCACCCGCCCCGTCCACGTCCCATCCACTCGCCCCGGACCCTCAATCGGCACCCCATTCGCCGGGCCAAGCTGGGAAAGAAGCTGGGCGATGAGCTCGCCGCCGCGAAACCATTCCCCCGTCCGGCCGGTATGAAGACTGCGTTGTCCGACGATGGAACCCACCGCCGGACCGACAGGCATCGTGTCCGGCCTACCAGAAGACGGAGGTGCGCGATGGTTCAGCTTACGTTGGGTGCAGACGAGGTGGCGGCGCTCACGACCGCCCTGAAGTCCTATCTCGGAGACCTTCACTCCGAGATCGCCGGCACCGACTCGTTCGACTTTCGCGAGGGGCTCAAGCAGCAGGAAGCCACGCTCCAGAGCATCCTCGGCCAGCTCGAGCACACAGGCGGCGACCCTGCCGTCCAGACCCACACCGCCACCGACGACGACCGCACGCTGGTTCTGTAGCTCTTTGGGCAGTCGGTAGATGCAAGAAGGGCCGGTCCGCGGTGGACCGGCCCTTCTCGCATCCGTTCAGTCGCACTGGCGAGGGGGACATCAAGATCGATCTTCCTCCCGGCGACAGTTGGGCGGTGCACGTTCAGCGCGACTTCTTCAGACGGTCGAGGTAGGCTTGGGCAGCGTCAGGACCGTTCGTCTGTTCGTAGCGGCCTGCCCGGAAGTCGTCTTCGGCAGCGGCCATGCGGTCCTGCATCTCCGGATGGTAGAACCAGTGCTGGTCCTCCGGAACAGCCGTCGCCGGAAACATCTCGTACGTCCCATTCGGCGTTTTCGCCAGGATCAAGGTGTTCGCATCGGCGCTACCGTCCAGCCCCAGATCGCGGCACACCTCCTCCGGGAAAGTGCCGCGTCCGTGTCTATCGACGAACATGAAGGGCATGATGTTCCTCGTGGTTTCCTCATTCCTCCCGCAGCATCTCCAGCGGAGTGTGGCGGAAGACTTCGCGGCTGGCCCACAGGCCCACGAGCGCGGAGAGGACCGACACGGCGGCGGCGAGGCCGAGGAGCGGCAGCACCGGCAGCCCGAAGTCCATCTCGAACACCCACTTGCACAGCGCCCACCCGCCCACCGCCGACAGGCCGATGCCGGCCAGTGACGCGGCGATGCCCAGCGCCAAGTACTCCGCCAGCAGGATCGCACCGATCTGCCGTCGCGTGGCGCCCAGCGTGCGCAGCAGCACGCTCTCGCGGATGCGCTGCAGGCGCGACGTGAGGATGGCGCCCAGCAGCACCACGAACCCCGTGGCGACGCTGAACGCGGCGAGGAAGCGGATCACCATCGCCACGCGGTCCAGCACCTCGTTGAGCGCGGCCTGCACCTGCGTGAGGTCGATCACGGCCACGTTCGAGAAGCGGCCCACCACGTCGCTCTGGATCTTCGCGCGGGCGGCAGGGGCGGGCGCCTGCGCCATGAGCACCCACGTCTGCGGCGCACCCGCGAGCGCCTGCGAGGGGAAGACGGCGAAGAAGTTGGGCTCCAGCCGCCGCCAGTCCACCTCGCGGATGGACGTGACCGTGGTGGGGATGCGAACGCCCTGCACGTCCCACGTGATGCGGTCGCCCAGCTTCACCGAAAGCTCCTCCGCGATCCCCTTCTCCAGCGACACCTCCGCCGGCTGGCCGGGCGCGGGAGCGGGCGTGGATGCGCTCCAGAACTTCCCCTGCACCAGCTTCTCGGACCCGACCAGCGAGTCGCGGAAGGTGGACCGGTACTCCCGCCGCACCGCCCAGCCATTCGACCGGCGTCCGCCGCCGCCCGCTCCGCCTTGGCCCCGCCCGCCCGATCCCTGGCGCTCCGCTCCGCCGCTGTCGGCGGATGGACGTCCTTCCGCCGGTCCCGCATCTCCCGTATCCGCCGCGGCACCGGGAGCGGCGGGGGCGTGGCCGTTGATCTCCGCGATCCGCATCGGCACGATGGCCGCGCGCTGGAGCACGCGCGCCCCGTCTGCCGATACCAACGCGGCGACACCTGCCGCCTGATCCTCCTGCACGTCGAACATCACCATGTTGGCCCTGGCACCGTTCGCTCCGGTCCGGAGCGGCCGCAGCAGGTTGTCCTGCACCAGGTAGAGCGTCGCCAGCAGGAACACGCCGAAGCCGAGCGCGAGGACGACGACGCGCGTCTGGTTGCCGGGCCGGTAGAGGTTCGCCAGCCCCTGCCGCGCGGGATACGCCAGGCGCGCCATCCGCGCACCGCGCATCAGCCGCGTGACCAGCAAGGCCGTGCCCCACAGCGCCAGCAGCGTCAGCCCGATGCCGGCCGTGAAGCCCACGCCCGTCTTCCAATCTCCCGCCTGGAAGATGACCAGCAGCACCACGCTCGCCGCGAGCAGCGCGCGCGCCAGCCACACGGGCCCGTCCGCCCGCGCCGCCGCCCCGCCGCCCGCGTCCAGCCGTCGCCGGATGGCTTCCAGCGGCGACACGCTCCGGGTCTGGAGCAACGGCAGCAGCGCGAACGCGACGGCGACCCACACGCCCACGCCGACGCCGGTGAGCAGCGCGCGCCCGTCCAGCGCCGTGCCGATGTGCACCGGGAGCATGTCCTGGATCAGCCGCGGCAGGACCCACTGCGTCGCCGCACCGAGCAGCGCGCCCAGCGCCGCCCCGGCCAGCCCCATCACCCCCGCTTGGGCAAGATAGATGACGATCACCTGCGGCGCGGTGGCGCCCAGGCAGCGCAGCGTGGCCACCGTCTCGCGCTTCTGCGCCATGTACGCGCCCATCGCGCTCGCCACGCCGATGCCGCCCAGCAGCAGCGCGAACGTACCCACCAGGCTCAGGTACGAGCCGAGCCGCCTGAGCGCATCTCCCAGTTGCTGCTGCGCCTCGTCCGCCGTGCGCGACTGCACTCGCTCTGAACGCAGGACGCCGCGGTGTGCCTGGAGGATCGCCTTGGCGGCGCCCGGCGCGGGCAGGCGGATGAACGCCTCGTACTGCGCGCGGCTGCCGAAGCGAACCAGCTTCGTGGCCGCCACCGTACTTGCGGGGATGTAGACGCGCGGCGCGAACAGGTTGCCGATCCCCACCTCGCCCGGCACCTTCTCCAGCGTCCCCGCCACGCGGAACCGCGTCTCGCCCAGCGAGATGCTGTCGCCCACGCGGATCTCCAGCGCGGCGAGCACGGCGGGGTCGACCACGGCGTTGCGGCCGGACGCGAGCCCCGCCCATCGTCCCGCGGGCGCGGTCTCGATCTGCCCGTAGAAGGGAAAGCCCGGCTCCACCGCGCGCACCTGCACCAGCCGCGTGCCCAGCGTCGCCGGGGAGATGACCATCGACGCGAAGGTCGTAACGCGCGCCACGGGAACGCCGCTGTGCTCCAGCCCGCGCAGCAGCGTCTCCGTCTTCGGCCCGAACGGCTTGTTGGCGGAGAGCGACGCGTCGGCACCCAGCAGCGAGCGCGACTGGTCGCGCACGCCCGCGGCCAGGTTGGCCGCGAACGACTGCGTCGCCACCAGCGCGCCGACGCCGAGGGAGATGGAGGAGAGGAAGAGAAGCAGGCGGCGGCGGGCGAAGCGGCTCTCCCGCCACGCCAGGGCGAACAGCGGCCGGAGCGCGCTCACGCTGCCGGTCCGTCGGATACGACCGCGCCGTCGGCCAGGCGGATCACCCGCCTCGCCTTTCCGGCGAGGTCGGAATCGTGCGTGACGAGCACCAGCGTGGTGCCCAGCTCGCGGTTCAGCTCCGTGAGCAGGTCCACGACGCGCGCACCCGTGGCGGCATCGAGGTTGCCCGTGGGCTCGTCGGCGAAGAGGATGGATGGCGAATGCACGAAGGCGCGGGCGATGGCCACGCGCTGCTGCTCGCCGCCGGAGAGCTGGGCGGGGAAGTGGTGGCCGCGGCCCTCCAGCCCCACGCGCGCCAGCAGCTCGCGGGCGCGCTCGGCGCCCCCGGGCGAGCCGCGCAGCTCCATGGGCACCTCCACGTTCTCCTGCGCGGTGAGCGTGGGGATGAGCTGGAACGACTGGAAGACGAAGCCGATGCGCTCGCGCCGCAGCCGCGCCCGTGCGTCTTCGGAGAGCGAGCCCAGGTCGGTGTCGTCCAGGCGCACGGTGCCGCCCGTGGGGCGGTCCAGCCCGGCGAGCAGCCCCAGCAGCGTGGTCTTCCCGCTGCCGCTTGGGCCCACGATTGCAACGAACTCCCCCGCGTCGATGCGGAAGCTGACGTCGCGTAGCGCCGACAGCTCGCGCCCGCCGCTGGGGTACGTCTTACGGAGATCCTGAACGATGAGCATGTATCGAGCTTTCCGCCGTACGGCAGCAGGGTTGTTGGTTTCGCTCTTCATCTTCGGCTGCGGCGGGGGCGAAAGCAAATCGCCGCCGCCGGGCGCCGCGGCCGCGCCCGCCGCCGCACCGCAAGCCGCGGAGCGCAGCGTCCTCTTCCTCGGCACGAGCCTCACCGCCGGTCTGGGCCTCGATCCGGACCAGGCGTACCCGGCGCTGGTCCAGGAGAAGATCGACTCCGCCGGGCTGCCGTTCCACGTCGTCAACGCGGGCGTGAGCGGCGAGACGGCTGCGGGGGCGCGGCGGCGCCTGGAGTGGATCCTCCGCCAGCCCTTCGACGTGATGGTGCTGGAGACGGGCTCCAATGACATGCTGCGCGGCGCCAACCTGGACTCGGTGCGCGCCGACATCCAGGCCATCATCGACCGGGTGCGCCAGGCACGGCCCAACGCGCGGATCGTGCTCGCGGGGATGATGGCGCCGCCCAACCTGGGCGCCCGCTACGCCGCGGGCTTCGGAGCCATGTACCCCGAGCTGGCCCGGAAGAACCACCTGCCGCTCATCCCCTTCCTGCTCCAGGACGTGGGCGGCGTGGCGGACCTCAACCAGTCCGACGGCATCCACCCCAACGAGCGCGGCGCCCGCATCGTCGCCGCGACCGTCTGGAAGACGCTGGAGCCGGTGCTGCGCGAGGATCTCACGCGCTCCCCCAGCCCCTCGCCCACAGCCCCGGCGCGGTAACGCGGCCCACTCGCCTCCGCCGATCGTCCCCGAGATCAAGGCGGAGTTTTGCGCCCCGGGGGCTCCCGCTCAGCGGTGCTGCAAGTGTGACCCGAGCCCGTGCCTTACGCTTAAGAGCCAGGCTTCGGCGGTTCATTTTAGTACAGTACAAGACAATGTTGACAGAATGCACGCTCGCTCTTATTCTGTCATCGCATGTGAACGAGCCCAGTGTGCGGGAAATCACGGATGGTCCGGGCTGACATTTCCGATACCTGACGGCCCTTTCTTCTGCGCGACTCCCGCTCCATACCATGATCCCATCGCTTCGCTTCGTCGTGCGTACCGCCTGCCTGCTCCTCGTTCAAGCAACCGTCTCCGCATCCTGCCTGGAAGCTCAGCAGCCTGGATCGGTGTGGACTCACGCCGATCCGCGCGCCGAGTGCGTGGTGCGGGAGGTTTCGCGTTCGCGTCTCACGGTGGAGGAAGGGCGCTCGCTCTACGTGGAGCCGAGTTCGCTGGCGGCCATGCAAGGAGATGTCTTCATAGCCGGCGCTCCCACGTACCTGTTTGCGCGACCGGCGGCCGGCAGGCGTTGGTCGCCCGCCGGTACGAACAGCGTCTTCGGCGCGCTCGTGCACCCGGACGGCGGCGCGCAAACCGTCCCGTCGCCTCTCGGCAGCGGGCTGACGGCGGGACCGCGTGTGCTGGGCCGGGACGAGGGTGGATGGGAAGCGGTGTTCGCCGAGCAGGAGCGTCCCTCCGCGAAGGTGTCCGAGCGCGTCCCGATCCGTGGCCTCTGGTACGGGAGGTTCGACGGCGGAAACTGGTCCCGCCTGGAGCGCCTTCCACTCCCCGTAGATGGACAGGTTCTGCCGTGGTCAGCGTCGGCGCTGGTGCGGGCGGGGGACACGCTCGCATGGGCGATGGTGGTGCACCGGTCGGGCGAGCGTGACGACGTGCTGCTCTTCGAGCGCCGCGGTGGACGCTGGACGTCGGAGCTGATCCTGGTGCGCACCGCATCGTACGTCGCCCTGGCGTACGCGCCCGGCCGCGGGCTCGTTCTCGCCATCGTCCATCCCGACAGCACCGTGCGTTCGGGAGATGAGAATTCGCTCTTCCTCTGGAGCCGCACGCCGGCGTGGCACCCGTGGCGCCGTCTGGCGCTCGGCGGACCGGAGCCCGTCCACGAGCCTGTCTTCTCGGCCACGGCGAGCTCTCTCGGCTGGCTGGCGATGGTTCGGGGTGCGGGGCACTCGGGATACGAAGCGCGGGCTCTCGCCGCTCCGGCCGAAGCATCTCCAGAGGAAGCGATCGTCGTCGATTCCGACGCCATGGCCGCGATACCGCTGAATCCCCGCGGCGCGGGTGCGGTCTGGTTGACCAGGCATCTGCCGACCAAGACGTCGAGCGAGCTTCGCGTGGTTCGCCGCGTGGGGACCTCCGTAGCCGTCTTGGGTAGCGCCCCGGACCCGTTCGTCGGGTTCGCGGGCGCCGTGGCGACCGGACCGTCCGAGATGCTGGTCACCGGTGCGGCCGTCGACTCCGCCGACAGCCTCGTAGCGTCGCTTCTCATCCGCCTGCGGACCGAATGCCGGCCCGCCTCCGGTGAGAAGCCCGGAGCTCCCGCAGCGGGCGGGAGCCATTTCACCGCGACACGGGAGGACGAAGAAGGCGAGGCGAAGAACGAGGCCGTGGGCCGCGGCCGTGCTGGTCGCGCTGGCAAGCTGCGCGGACGCGGGCGGGCTGACGGTACCCGGACCACATCCCAGCAGGGACCTGGACGTGGTGGTCCCGCGGCTTCAGCAGCCGGCGAGCGGCAGGTCGGTCGTGGTCCGCCGGCCGGGCCGCGACGTGGTGCCGGATGGTGGGACGGCGAACGGTGACCTGCGGCTGATCACCAACTACTGGACCGACGCGTACTTCACGTCCGCCGTGGCGTACGGAGAGGCCCACATGGACTTCATCACGGCAGAGGCGTCGCAGACGGTGACGGCGACGCTGCGGCGCGGCGACAAGACCATCGCGAGCCAGAGCGCCACCACCGCGGACGGGTTCATCCTCCCGCTCGTGGGCTCGCTGAGCACGTTCGTCAACATCGCCATCACCGGCACGTGCGGATACCTGGTGGATGCCACCACCACGCACAGCGCGAACGACACGTACGTCGGCACCATGGTCGCCAAGGACGTAAGAACGTCGCACAAGGCCTTCGCGCAGCCGGACTGCCCTCCCGAACCGGCGCCTCCAACGGCGAGCGGAGGTGGCGGCGGGCTCTCGTCCGGGGCGGACGAGTGGTACCTGTGCACCTTTCAGAACTACTTCATCGGCGACGAGCTGATCTCGACGGAGGTGCTGGGATGCCGGCCGCTCCGCAGCTAGCCCGCCGGCTCACGAGGGCAACCAACCACCAACGGAGGACCGATGTGGAACCAAGTACGGAGCATCCGCTCGATCTTGATACCCGCAGCCTGTGTAGCTCTCTTGGCGCCCTCGACTGCATGGGCGCAAGCTGGCGCGCCGGTACGCGTGGCGATGCCGGACAGCTTTCCCGCGGCCGATGTTCGCATCCTGGTGATGCGCTTCGCTTCTGGTAAGCCGGACGTGGTGATGCTGAACCACGCGACCGTAGATGCGGATGCGCTCGCGGCCGGGATGGCGCTTCTGAGGAACATGAGACGTGAAGATCCGCGCCCGGCCACGGATGTGGTCGCAGTGGTACAGGGTTTCGCGCCCGGTCAACCCGGTGCGCACGCGGCCCCGGGATGGGCCACCCGCCTCGCCGAGCTGCAAGCCCAGCCACGATCGCGCATCGGCAACCTCGGCGCTGGCCGGTGGATCGAGATGCCCGACGCTGTGCCGTAGGCCACGACCGCCGCGTCAGGTGGGAGGCAGGTCCGGAGTTCGATCCGAGGAGCAAGTCGGAGTCGCAGTTCGCCGCGGTTCATTGCGAGGTTTCATCAGTCCAGCGGCGGTGGGCGCCTGTGCCCACCGCCGCTTCCATCTTGCTTCACCTGTTGGAGACGCTTCCATTTCGCAGCGTGTGCTGGCGCCCACGGATGGAAGTTTCGATCGAATGTATGCGTTCGCTTCCTCGGATACGGAATCCGGGTAGATCGGCTTGCCTTCGCGGAGTTCTCGCCGAAGCGAATCGGACCATCGGTAGCAGCCCACGTAGCTGGGCTTCGTGCCGTCGTAGCCCGCGGCTTTAGCCGCCAGGGCGATGCTGGCCGCATCGATTCTCCCGGATTTCGTACGACTCCGTCTGGCAGAAGCCGCGAGCGCGGGGCGTTTCAGGGCGAGATCGAAGCAGGCGTTTCTTCTTCGTGGGGAGCGGGCGGATGGAGCGGAGCATCTACACGGGCGGGATGAAGATGGTGTCCGGGCCCGGAGCAGAGGCGGAGCGCGGCGGGGTGACGGGAAGCGAGGATCGCGGCGCCGGGCCCAAGCCGCTGTACCTGCTGGCGGACAGCCAGCTTCTCTTCTGGCGCGACGACGGCGGCGCGTTCCTGGACGGGATGGCGGGTCTGGCGGATCGCGTCCGCCCGCGGGCGGCGTACATCGGCGCGTCGAACGGCGACGAGGCGGCGTTCTACGAGATCTTCACGGGGGCGATGGAGGGCATCGGCATCGGTGCGGAGAGGTGCCGGATGATCCCGTCCGGCCCGTCGGCCGAAGAGCTCGCGTTCCTCGCTGGAGCGGACGTGGTGCTGCTGGGCGGCGGCGACGTGGAGCGCGGATGGCGGACGATGCGCGCAAACGGGGTTGCCGAGGCCGTGGTGAGGCGCCACGCGGAAGGCGCCTTGCTGATCGGCGTCTCGGCCGGAGCGGTGCAGCTGGGGCTGCTGGGGTGGCCGGAGGGGCGCGCGGAGGGCGGCGCGGTGTTCGGCACCTTCGGCCTCGCGCCGTTCGTCGTCGATGCGCACGCGGAGAAGGACGAGTGGGCCGAGCTTCGCCGCGTCGTGGCGGCGCGGGGGGACGTGGCGGGGATCGGCATCCCCAAGGGCGGCGGAGTGATCTGCCACCCCGGCGGCACGGTGGAGGCCGTGCGCCGGCCCGTGTACGAGTGGGTGGCGCACGACGGCGCGGCGGCGTGCAGCGTGGTGTTTCCCGCCGGGGAGTAGAGGGCGGGTTCACGCGGCGGCGCGGCGTGGGTATCTTCCTCCCGTTCCAGGCACGCCGTCACGCGCCGTCCACCCGCCCGCATGCGCATCTTCGCACTCTCCGACCTGCACACCGACTTTCGCGACAACCGCGCGCTGCTGGACCGCCTGCCCGCGCACGCCTACCGCGACGACGCGCTCATCGTGGCGGGCGACGTGGCCGACCGGCTGGAGACCATCGGCGAGACGCTGGGCTTCCTGCGCAGCCGCTTCGCCGAGGTCTTCTTCGTGCCCGGCAACCACGAGCTGTGGGTGCGCAACGACGCGCGCGACTCGGTGCAGAAGTTCGCGGCGGTGCTGGAGCTGTGCGACTCGCTGGGCGTGCGTACCCGGCCCGCGCGCGCGGCCGGCCGCTGGGTGGTGCCGCTCTTCTCGTGGTACACGGCAGACTTCGACCGGCACGGCAGCGCGGCGCAGGCGGAGCTGGACGCGTGGTCGGACTTCTACTTCTGCCACTGGCCGGCTTCGGTGCCGCGGCCGGACGAGTATTTCGCCGCCCTCAACGCCCGCCACGTGCGCCGATACGATGCGCCGGTCGTCTCCTTCTCGCACTTCGTGCCGCGGCTGGACCTGCTGCCGCCGGTGCGCTACCTGGGCTTCAAGGGCTTGCCGCGCGTGGCCGGGTCGGAGCGGATCGAGGAGCAGATCCGCCTCATCGGCTCGGCCGTGCACGTGTTCGGGCACACGCACATCATGGAGGATCGCGTCACGGACGGCGTGCGGTACGTGCAGAACTGGCTGCGACCGCTGCACTCCGGCGCCGTGCCCGACGCGCCGCTCAAGCTCATCCACGAAGAAGAAGAGGTACCGGGCAGGGTTCAGCCGCTCTTCTGCTGAGTGGCCGAGCATCCGAGGGACGTTCGGGAGATGCGGACGGGCGATGGATTGCCGCGCATCTTCCCAAAGACGAAGAGCCCCATCCGGCTGGCGTGCCGGATGGGGCTCCGTTCATCTGCCGTATGAGGCGGTCAGCAGGCGTCGTAGCGGAGCATGCGCTCGATCAGCTCGTGGACGTGCAGGTCGCGCACGGCGTCGCGGCTCAGCGGCTCTTCGGGGAGCGCGAGCTGGCGCTCGGCCGCCAGGCGGGCCTTGTGCTCGCGGAGGCACTCGGGCGTGAACGCGGGTGCGATCTCGGCCAGGCGCGCGGCGAAGGCGGGATCCTGCGCCAGACGAGCTTCCACGCGGCCGCTCGCGATCTCCAGCACCGTCGAGTCCGTCTGCGCACGAAG
>DASRQW010000069.1 GCA_035696245.1 Longimicrobiaceae bacterium
GTCCTTCTCGCCCTCCACCTCCACGCGCAGCGCCACCAGGTCCGGGCTGCTGCGGTAGTCCTTCTTCAGCAGCGGCCCGGCCGTGGCGATGAACAGGTCGCGCGGCACCACCTGCATGCCCTTCACGTCCACGGGCTGGTCGCTCAGCAGGCCCAGCTCGCGGATGGTCTCCATGGCCTGGGCGTGGCCGGGGTAGCGCAGCGTCTTGTACTCCATGGTGGGGATCTGCCCCTCGTACCGCTGCGCCATGGCCGAGAGGCCGCCGGCGGTGTGGAACGCCTCGAGCATGCCGGTGCCGGGGAAGTCGAGCTCCTCGATCTCGCTGAGCGCCTTTACCTGCGTCTGCTTGCCGTCGCGCAGGACCCACGAGAGCGTGGTGTAGTAATCCAGCACGCCTTCTATGCTGTACACGATCTGGTAGTTCAGCGGCGGCTGCGGGTTCTGCGGCAGGCCGCCCACCTTGATGGTCACCGAGCGCACGCTGTCCATCTGCCGGATGCCGTGCTCGGCCAGGATGTTCACCATGCCCGGCGCCAGGCCGCAGTCGGGGATGATGCTCACGCCCTTCTCCTGCGCCTGCGCGTGCAGCCGCTTCTGCTGGAGCACGATCTCGGTGTTGCCGCCCAGGTCGCAGAAGTGGCTCCCCGCCTCCAGTGCCAGCGTGGCCATCTGGAGGTTGAAGTAGTACGGGAAGGCGCTCATGGTGGCCGACACGCCTTGCATGGCCGCGCGGACCGAGTCCTCGTCCTTGGCGTCGACCTTCACGGCGGTGAGGCGGCCGCCCAGGTACGGCTGCAGGAACGGCTGGAGATTGCCGACGTCGATGTCGGCGATCACCACGTCGTGGTCCGTGTTGGCGAGCAGGTCGTACGCACAGGCCGACCCCTGCAGCCCGGCACCGAGCACCAGCATCCGCATACGGTCACTCCTTACGGGGGAAAAGGCTGAATCCCGGCCCCAACGGGGGAGCCGGGACTTGCAAGACGAGGCAGCCGCCCCCTTCCCGGGAGCGTCGGCGCGGAAGATAGCGCCGGGCCCGTGCGCGCGCAAAGCGACCGCGCCGCGCCCTGCCGCCCGGCCTCAAGGCGCGTCGGGAGATGCACCGCCGCCCATCACGCCGGTCCTCTCCGCGCGCTACGCATCACCGGAACGCGTGTTCGGCGGATGCGCATCCGCCGTCCCGTTCCGGGCGCGCCGGACCGATCCGCCCCGCAGCCGCGAACGATGACCGGATGCGCATCTGCCGACAAACCGCTCCGAAACGCATCACCCGATCGACGGTTCCCGTCCGCATCTCTCGGCCGGCATCTCCCCAGCGTCCGACGACGCGCCGGGTCGACCGCCCGCTCAGCGTGCGCGGGCGAGCGGCGGGTTGCCGAGGAGGCGGAGGATGTCGTCCGGGAGATCGAGGAAGACGTCCGGGCTCTCGGCGGCCAGGGTGGCGCGGGGGAACGGGCCCCAGAGCGCGGCGGCGGTGCGGGTGCCGGCCGCCTTGCCCGCCGCCATGTCGTGCGGCGAGTCGCCGATGAAGATGGCCTCGTGCGGCTGCACGCCCAAGCGGTCGAGGGCGAACAGCACGGGCTCCGGCCGCGGCTTCGGCTCCGCCACGTCCTCGGGCGTGACGATGACGGGGAACAGGTCCGTCAGGCCGCAGAGGTCCATCCCCTCCAGCGTGGTGTGGCGCAGGCGGCTGGTGACGATGGCCAGCCCGAAACCGCGGCGCGCCAGCTCAGCGACCGTCTCCACCGTGCCGGGGAACGGCCGCAGCATGCCCGCGTAGTGCGCGACCTGGTGCTCGCGGTAGCTGCCCAGCATCGCCTCGTACTCCGCGTCGCCACGGGCGAAGCGGCGCACCTGCGTCTCCAGCGTCATCCCGAAGCCGCTCAGCCATTCCTCGTCGGGCGGGCAGGCGCCGTGGTGCGTGTTCATCATGTGCCGCCAGCACTGCATGATGAGCGCGGTGCTGTCGGCCAGCGTGCCGTCGAAGTCGTACAGGACGGCCTTGATCTGCGAAGTGCTCACTTTATCTGCTTCGATCGTGGGATGAGTCTGTAGATGCGAACTGGTCCAGGGATGCGGCCGGGTCGATGGATGCCAGTGCACCGCTCGCGGCGATCCCCAGCGCGGCGAGAAGCGCCGGCGTCACGTCCGCCAGCGAGCGGACGCGCGACACAACATCTTCGCGCCCCGATCCGTACGCGAGCACGGGCACGGGGTTGAGCGTGTGCGCGGACGACATCTCCTCCACGTTGCCGTGGTCGCTGGAGACGACGAGCAGCGCGTCATTCGGCAGCGCGGAGACGATGCCGCCCAGGAAGGCGTCCACCTTCTCCAGCGCCGCCACGGCTTCGGACAGGTCGCCGCGGTGGCCCACGACGTCCGTGTCGTAGTGCGCGAACAGCGTCACCTCCGCTTCCCCGGCGATGCGGGCGAGGCGCCGGCCGGCCTCTTCGGGCGTGACGTCCGGCATCTCCGGGCCCAGCCGCGCCCGCCAGTGCTGGTTGGTGATGGACGATGCCACCGCCCGCCCCTCCGCCAGCTCGCCGAAGTCGCGCGTGAGCACACCCGCCGCGCGCGCGGCCAGCGGAGGCGCCGCCGGGCGCCGGAAGATGCGCGGATCGGCGTCGGCCGCGATCAGCGGATACGCGTTCGCGAACGCCACGGCACGCCCCGCAGCCTTCGCGCGGACCAGAAGGTTCTCCGCGGCCAGCATCTCCCGGAGCGCCGTGGGCACCCACGGCCCGAAGTGCCGCCCGTACTCCGCCGCACCGTTTCGGCCGGTGAGCAGCGTCGTCTGCCCCGTCCCGCTCTGCGGTTTCCCCTCCACGCCCAGCGTCGCAGCCGCCGCTACCATCACCGCGCGCGGCCCGGCGATCCGTCCGTCCGCGCCCAGGTGCTCCCGCACGGGCAGCGCGCCGCCCAGCATCTCCCGCAAGTTCGGGAGATGCGCGGCCGCGAACGGGTTGCGGACCGCATCGTCCGCCCCGATCCCCACGCCGTCCAGGAAGACGAGCAGGACGCGCCGCAGAGCCACGTCGTTCGCAGGGTCGGATGAGTGCGTCGCCATCTCCAGCCGTTTCGGGGAGCGCGAAATCTACCGAGAGGCCGCGCATCCTGACAGACGTCCACGGAGCCGGTTGCCCCGCGCTCGCCTGGGTGGCGCGTACGCCAAGCGCAACGCTGCCAGATGGATTTGCCGTCCACCGAGCCCGGTCTCCAAGAGCTGCGTGTCCAACGTGAGCTGGGTCGGCGATCCCACGTCTGCAGCCGCCTCTGACCCGAGCCGGCCCGGCCGTCCGCTGAAGGCGGCAAGGTTCGACGCGAAGAAGCCGTTACCCTCGCGGGTAGCGGCTTCTCGTCGTCCATCTATTTTCGCCCGGCTCGAAGGCCTACCGGCGGCGGCGGGTGGTGGTGTGCTTCGCGGCCACGTGGCGGCGCGTGCTGGTCTTGTGCGCGGCGGCGTGGCGGGTGGTGCGGTGCGCGCGGCTGGCGCGGGCGCGCTTGGCGGCGGCGGCACGGGCAGCGGCGCGCTCGCGGGCCTGGCGCTCTATCCGCGCCTGGCGGGCGGCGGCGGCGCGGCGCGCCTCCTCGATGCGGGCGTTCTCCACCGCGATCTTGTGCACCCGCTCGAAGTTGGCCGCGAACTCGCCGGAGCGGCCCACCGGGATGCGCACGTCGAAGGGCTTGCCCGGAGGCGTCATCGCCTTCACCAGGCTGGGGTTCAGCTTGGCCACGTCGCGGCCCTGCACGCCCACCGCCTCGGCCACCACGGCCAGCCCGGTCCCGCCCGGCACCTTCACCGTCTCCGTCTCCACCGGCAGCCAGCGGCTCACGTCGGCCAGGCCGTACTTCTCCGGCTCCTTGCCCACCAGCGCGGCCGCCAGCATGAGCGGCACGTACTCGCGCGTCTCGGCGGGAAGGCGGTGGCGGATCCTCCAGAAGCTGGTCTCGTCGCCCTTCTCCGAGCCCGTCTCCTCCTTCATCACGCGGCTGATGCGGTTCTCGCCGCTGTTGTACGCCGCCGCGGCCAGGTACCACGAGTCGAACTGCGCGTGCAGGTCGCTCAGGTAGCGCAACGCGGCGTCGGTGCTCTTCTCCGGGTCGCGGCGCTCGTCCACGTACTGGTCCACGCGCAGGCCGTAGTTGCGGCCCGTCTCGCCCATGAACTGCCACAGCCCCACCGCCTGGGCGCTGGAGCGCGCCGTGGGGTTGAAGCCGGACTCGATCATGGAGAGGTACAGCAGGTCCTCGGGCATCCCGCGCGCGCGCAGCTTGGTGCGGATCATCCCCTCGTAGCGGCCCGAGCGCTTGAGGTACAGCGCCATGCGGTCCTGCTGCTTGCCGCTGAAGAGGTCGATGAAGCGCTGCACCGGGGCGTTGCGCACCACGGGGATGTCCCACTTGGCGTCGGACGTGGACGCCTCGGCCTCGGAGACCAGGCTGGAGACCGCGTCGTAGCTGTGCCGGCCTTTCGGAGAGCCGTTGCCGACCGCCGCCGCGCCGATGACGCCACCGAGCAGGACCGCGACCGGAAGAGCAGACCGAAATTCCATGGAACCTCCAGGCAGGGGGGTGGAGGGGGCTGGTGCGCGGCGAAGCGGGCGGAAGCCCGCGAAGTGCAGGGAGAACTGGCCGTACCCTGCGCGCCGTCCCTCGTTCCGTACCTGAAAGATAATACACTGCAACGACTTATGCCACCCTGAAACGTCCGTTCACCCCGAATCGCCAGGTTTGGCGCGGGTTCCGGCCCGCACCAGGCTCACGATGGCCAACCAGAAGAGCAGGAACGAGATAGGCCACGCGAGCACCCGCGGCGCCCAGATCCCGGCCGCCGAGACGCCCACCAGCAGCACCGCCAGCGCCACCACCCAGCCGCGGTCCTCGCGCCCGATCATCCGCTGCCCGCGCAGTGCCCCCGCCAGCACCGACGCCGCCCGCGCCATCCGCCCGATGGTGCGGCCGATGTTGCTGCCGCGGAACGACTTCTTGCGCCGCTCGCGGGCCGAGAGGCGGCCGGGCTTGGCCTGGTCGCCGGGGTGCTCCACCACCAGGCGCTCGGTCGCGCGGCGCTCGCGCGCCGGCTTGCCATCGCCCGTGGGCCGCGCAAGCGTGATCTCGACCGACGCCTCCAGGTCGCGCAGGAACAGGTCCTCCATCTCCGCCGCGAAGCCGCGGTCCAGCACCGCCACGTCGATCTCCCAGTTCCCCATGAACGAGGCCAGGTTCATGTTGCTGGACCCCACGCGGCTCCACACCCCGTCGGCCACCGCCGTCTTCGCGTGGATCATGGGCCCCTCCCACTCGAACAGCCGCACCCCCGCCTCCAGCAGCGGCCGGTAGCCCGCGCGCGACATCCCGCCGACGACGGGCCAGTTGTTGAACGCCGGGACGATCACGCGCACGTCCACCCCGTCGCGCGCGGCCGACGCCAGCGCCTCGGCCAGGGACGGCGGGAGCACGAAGTACGGGTCCGTGATCCAAAGCCGCTGCTCCACGCCGACCGCGACGAGCTGGAGCATGCGGTAGATGCGGGACCGCGCGGGCTCGCCCTCCACCACGCGGACCGAGACGTCGCCGGGGCGCTCCACGCGCTCCGGGTCCGGCACCTCGCCCGCGTCCAGGCGCCCGCCCGCCACCGCCCACGTGCGCGCGAACGCACGGTCGATCACGGCCGCCACGGGGCCGCGGAACTCCACGCCCGTGTCGCGCCACGGCGCCACGCCGCGCTCCGGGTCGCCCGCCCACTCGTCGCCGATGCACATGCCCGTGACCGACGCGTAGTCGCCGTCCACCGCCACGACCTTGCGGTGGTCGCGGCGCAGGAAGGCCAGCGGGTCGTGCAGGCTGGGCGGCGCGAAGGCGCGCACCTCCACGCCCGCCTCGCGCAGCGGCTTCCAGAAGCGGCGCGGCGTGGCCCAGCAGCCCAGCCAGTCGTACAGGAGGCGCACGGGCACGCCCTGCCGCGCCTTCTCGCACAGCAGGTCGCGGAACTCGCGCCCCGTGCGGTCGTCGCGGACGATGTAGTTCTCCAGGTGCACCCACCGCTCCGCCGCCGCGATGGCGCGCAGCCACGACCCGAACGCCGCCGGCCCGTCGATGAGCAGCCGCGCCGTGTTCCCGCGCACCTGCCCCGCGTCCGCGGCGCGCACCATGGCCCGCTCGCCGTAGCGCAGGAGCGTGCGCGTGCGCGCCATCGACGCGGGCGACCGCCGGTGGGCGGGCTCCAAGGGCGGAAGCGGGACGAGCTGTTTGGAAGCGGGGTCGTGCTCGCTCAAGAGCCGGGTGTGTCGGGGGGAGGCGTACCAGCCGCGCGTCGCACCGGATCGTAAAGCAAACCCGCTGCCATCGCGCTGGCCCGCAATCTAGCCCCGCCCCCCCAACGAGTGAAAGCAACCAGAATTCGAAGGAAGACGTCGCCAGATTTCGCCGTCGAGCGCCCCGCCCACGAGCACGCCTCGCCAGTCGGTGCGCGGGATGCGCGGGATGCGCGGGATGCGCGGGATGCGCGGGATGCGCGGGATGCGCGGGATGCGCGGGATGCGCGGGATGCGCGGGATGCGCGGGATGCGCGGGATGCGCGGGATGCGCGGGATGCGCGGGATGC